>CAJBLW010000045.1 GCA_903953985.1 uncultured Burkholderiales bacterium | reverse complement strand
CCAATGTTTTGGTGTCGCCCAAGTTGGTGGACAGCGACAGCATTTGCATCTGGTCCAAAACGTGAAAGGCCCGCTGCCGTGCTTGTTCTGGGCTATTGGCCTTCACGTCGAAAGACAGCACCGCACCCCCCAAGCCCGACATCTGGCGCATGGCCAAGTCGTGCTGCGGGTGGCTGGCCAATCCGGGGTAATGCACTCGAGCCACCGCAGGATGCTTTTCCAGCCATTGGGCCAAAATTTGCGCTCGGGCTGATTGGGCCCGCATGCGCAGGTCCAGCGTCTCAAGGCCCTTGAGCACCACCCAGGCATTGAAAGGTGCCAATGTCATGCCGCCACTTTTGAGCACCGGCAAAAACTTCTCGGTGATCATCTGCTGCGGGGCGCACAAAGCGCCCGCCATCACACGGCCTTGTCCGTCCAAATACTTGGTGCCCGAGTGCGTGATGATGTCCGCTCCCATCAGTGCGGGTCGTTGCAAAGCGGGCGTGGCAAAGCAGTTATCCAGCGCAAACAAAGCGCCTGCGTTGTGCGCCAAATCGGCCAGCGCTTGGATATCACACACCTCGGTGAGGGGGTTGGTGGGTGTTTCGGCCAGCAGCAGTCGGGTGCTGGGGCGAATGGCAGCCTGCCACTCTTTCAGGTCAGTTTGCGATACAAAACTGGACTCGACTCCGAACTTGGCCAGGTCAGTTCCGATCAGTTTGATGGTCGAGCCAAACATGGAGCGTGAGCACACCACATGGTCGCCCGCCTTCAAGAGGCCCATGCACATCATCAAGATGGCAGACATGCCCGATGATGTTCCCATGGCGGCTTCGGTGCCCTCGAGGGCCGCCAAACGCATTTCCATGCTGGTCACAGTGGGGTTGCCGTAACGGCCATAGGTGTAGCCTTCTTCGTCGCCTGCAAAACGTCGGGCGGCAGATTCGGCTGTGGGCTGCACGTAACCGCTGGTCAGGTACAGCGCTTCGGAGTTTTCGCCATACTGGCTGCGCTCAACCGCGGCACGCACGGCCAGGGTTTCGATGTGCAAATCGTCAAATCGGGCGGGTTCGGTCATGTTGCTGTCTCACTCGCTGGCGTTGGGCAAAGCCAAACGCGAATTGTCGTCATCGCCCTCTTCGGCTTGAGGTCGGGTTTGGTTCAAACGGCTGATGTCGTCGGCAGAAATATCGCCCGTCACGTACACCCCATCAAAGCAGGACGCATCGAAATCAGACAGCGCGCCCGCTGCGTTGACACGCGCTTGGGCCACGGCCGACTTCATGGCATCCACGTCTTGGTAAATCAAGGCATCGCAGCCAATGATTTGGCGGATTTCTTCGATGCTGCGGCCGTGCGCCACCAGCTCTTGGCTGGTCGGCATATCGATGCCATACACATTGGGGTAGCGCACTGGAGGCGCTGCGCTGGCCATGTAGACCTTGCGGGCTCCGGCGTCACGCGCCATCTGCACGATCTCGCGGCTGGTGGTGCCGCGCACGATGGAATCGTCGACCAGCAGCACATTGCGGCCCTTGAACTCGCTCACGATGGTGTTGAGCTTTTGACGCACCGACTTTTTGCGAACCGCTTGACCCGGCATGATGAACGTGCGACCCACGTAGCGGTTTTTGACAAACCCCTCGCGGTAAGGAATTCCCAACAAATGGGCCAATTGCGTGGCGCTGGGGCGGCTGGACTCGGGGATCGGGATCACCACATCGATGTCGCTCGGCGGTAAAGTAGAAATGACGCGCTTGGCCAGCGTCTCACCCAAGTTCAAGCGGGCTTGGTAAACCGAAATGCCGTCCATGGTGGAGTCGGGGCGCGCCAGATAAACGTATTCAAAAATGCATGGGCTCAATTGCGTTTTTTCGGCGCAAGGCTGGGTGTGCATTTGGCCATTCAGGTCGATAAAAATGGCTTCACCTGGGGCTACATCACGTTCAAACTGGTGTCCCGTGCCATCCAGCGCCACCGACTCACTGGCCAACATGATGGAGCCGTCTTGGGCGCGGCCCATGCACAAGGGGCGGATGCCGTGCGGATCGCGAAAAGCCACAAGACCGTGGCCCGCGATCAAGGCGATCACAGCGTAAGAGCCTTTGACACGGCGGTTCACGCCGCGCACGGCCTCAAATACATCAATGGGTTTGAGCGGCAAACCGCGCGTGGTTTTCTCCAGCTCGTGGGCCAACACGTTGAGCAGGACTTCAGAGTCGCTGTCGGTGTTGATGTGGCGGTGGTCATTGGAAAACAACTCGACCTTGAGCGCATGCGCATTGGTCAGGTTGCCGTTGTGCACCAGCACCAGGCCAAACGGGGCATTCACATAAAAAGGTTGTGCTTCTTCTTCGCTGAAGGCGTTGCCAGCTGTGGGGTAACGCACCTGACCTAGGCCGCAGTTGCCAGGCAAGCTGCGCATGTTGCGCGTGCGGAACACGTCGCGCACCATGCCCTTGGCCTTGTGCATGAAAAACTTGCGGTCCAGCTGCGTGACGATGCCCGCCGCGTCTTGACCCCGGTGCTGCAAAAGCAACAAGGCGTCATAAATCAACTGATTGACCGGAGCGCTGCTGACAACGCCGACAATTCCACACATACTTTCAATCCGTTCAAAAAATCGATGCGCCCGAAAATATTCAAGGCAAATAATCTACCAAAGCCTGCGGCAGCAAAGGCTTGAGGCCCTTGAGCGTGAGGTCCAACCAGGCCGGGCCCACAGCACCCCGCCACCCATCTTCTTTAGACAAACCCAGCAACTGCAGGACCACCGTCAAGGCCAACAACAGCACCACGCCGCGCGCCAAGCCAAAAATCCCGCCGAGCGCTCGGTCTACGGGTCGCAAACCCACGGTTTCAACCAGTTTTTTGACCAGCCAGGACACCAAGCCGGCCGCAAACAAGGCTGCGACAAACACCAGGGCAAATGCCACCGCGTGCTGCACCTGGGCTGCGGCTTCTTTGAGAAAAGGTAAAAATGCCACGGCATCGGCGGCCAACCACTGCGCCAGGATGAAGGCAGCCAGCCACCCGGCCAGGGACAACACCTCGTAAACCAAGCCGCGCCACAACCCCACCAACATGGAGGCCATCAAAACGGCCAACAAAATCCAGTCGGTCAGGGCTATGGCCATGTCAGATCCTCAAGATGGCCGCTGGCAAATCGAGTTTGCGAACCTTGGCAGCCGCTTTTTCAGCCTCGTCTCGGTTACTGAATGGCCCCAATCGAACCCGAGTAGTGGTTTTGCCATCTTTGCCATCCACCACCTGGGTGAAGGTGCTCAACCCCGCCTGCTCCAACTTGCGGCGCACTTCACGAACCTTGGCCAGGTCACTGAAGGCGCCCACCTGAACCACATGCCGTTCGCCCCCAGCTTCAGGGGGCTTGCCATCCAGCAACGCCCTGGCTTTGTTGCCGTCGTCTTTGGGCTTGGCCGCGGGCTCTGAGTTGTCGGTTTTGTTGGGTACGGATTTGACTTCGGCCTTGGCCTCAGGCGGCTTGGACGAAACCTCAACCGGTTGGCCTAAGGGCTCTTGAGCTTGCTTGGGATCATCCGCACGCGCGGGCTTGGTGGTTTGAACCACTTCTTCTTTCGCATCCAACCCCTCTTGCGCGGGCAAAGGTTTGGCATCGGGCAACAAGGGTTTGGCAGGGTTGGTATCCGCAGACAGGGCAGGAGTGACTTTCGATGAGGCATTGGTGGGACGATCCGGAATCAGTATCGGGGTGTCCACCGCCACGGGTCGCGGCTGCGTGTCGAATATCAATGGGAAGCCAACCACGGCGAGCAGGACCAAGACCACGGCACCGATCAGGCGATGGCGGGCGCGTCGACGCAACAACTCCACGCTCTCGCCAGATCCGGAAGCGACCGTTTCGGCCGAGGCTGGAGAAGAGGCCGCTTGACCCGGAAAACGGAACTTGAAAAACGCCATGGCAGGTGCTCAGGGGCTGAGGTGTTTGGCTTGCAGACGCGGGATGCCGTCTTTCAAAACACCGCCCACGGTATAGAAGGAGCCAAAGACGACGATTCTATCAGCCGGGTCTGCTGCTTCGATGGCCGCCTGCAGGGCCTGCATGGGGTTGGCATGCACGCTCGAAGCGGTGTCGGTGCGGGTGTTTTGTGCCTGCCAAGCCTGTTGTAAGTCGGCCGCTTTGGCGGCGCGGGGCAAGGGCAAATCGGTGAAATACCATTTATCCACCATCGGGTTGACCTTTTGCAGCATGGGCAGCAGGTCTTTGTCGGCCATGGCCCCAAAGACCGCGTGGGTGGTGGGATAAAAACCCATGGCGTCCAGGTTGGCCGCCAGCGCGGCCACCGAATGCGGGTTGTGTGCCACGTCCAGCACCAAAACCGGCTGCCCCGGCACGATCTGAAAGCGCCCGGGCAACTCCACCATGGCCAGACCGTTGCGCACCGCCTGGGCGGTGATGGGAATACGCTGACGCAAGGCTTCCAGCGCGGCCAGCACGCCCGAGGCGTTGAGCAGTTGATTTGCCCCACGCAGGGCCGGGTAGGCCATGCCGCTGTAGCGGCGATCGCGCCCCGCCCAAGCCCACTGTTGCTTATCGCCCGAAAAATTGAAATCCCTGCCAAACAACCAAAGCTCGGCCCCTATGGCCGCGGCTTGATCGATCACGCTTTGCGGCGGCACCGGGTCACTCACGATCACCGGTCGCCCGGCTCGCATGATGCCCGCCTTCTCAAAACCTATGCTCTCGCGGTCCTTGCCCAAAATGGCCATGTGGTCCAGATCGATGCTGGTGATCACCGCGCAATCGGCGTCGATGATGTTGACCGCGTCCAGCCGCCCGCCCAAACCCACTTCCAAAATGGCCACGTCCAAATGGGCCTGCGCCATCAGGCGCAGGATGGCCAGGGTGCTGAACTCGAAATAGGTCAGGCTGACATCGCCGCGCACAGCCTCAACGGCGGCAAACGCTTGAGCAAAGGCCTCGGCCGATGCAGACTCGCCGTGCAGGCGGCAGCGTTCTTCAAAATGCACCAGGTGCGGCGAGGTGTAAACGCCCGTGCGGTAACCCGCCTGCAGCAACACCGCCTCCAGCATGGCGCAGGTCGAGCCCTTGCCGTTGGTGCCGGCCACGGTGATCACCGGACAGTCAAAACGCAGGTCCAGGCGGCTGGCCACGGTTTTCACGCGGTCCAGCCCCATGTCAATGGCCACGGGGTGTAACTGCTCGCACCAGTCGAGCCATTCCTGTAGAGTCTTCATAGGCGGCGATTGTCGCCCAGTCTTGTCACATTTAACTTCGTCAAAGCACCATGGACCCCATTGTTTACGGCATTCCCAACTGCGACACCGTCAAAAAAGCCCGCACCTGGCTGGCCGATCACGGCTTGAACGCGGTCTTTCACGATTTTAAAAAACAAGGCGTGCCCGAAGCTGAGCTGAACGCCTGGCTGACCGCTGTGGGCTGGGAAACCCTGCTCAACCGGAAAGGCACAAGCTGGCGCAAGCTGGAAGCCGCCGTGCAAGCGGGCGTGACGGGCAGCGAAAGTGCCAAACAAGTCATGCTGGTGCACGCCAGCACCATCAAACGGCCGGTCATTGCCTGGCCCTCGGGTCGGGTCACTGTGGGCTTTTCGCCTGACCAATGGCCTGCCTGAGAGAAAACACGTGGTCTTTGGTGACCGATGAACGGCCTTGGTACCCTGCGCTGGCCGCGCACGCGGCCTTCTTCTCGCCGCCCATACCGAAAAAACGGCATCATCTTTACCTGACAGCCACATATAACCCAGCATCCACCGCTAAACTCGTTCACATTGATTTGACGGAGAAACCGATCATGAAAACCCTGACGACCACACTTTTACTGTTAGCCACCGGTCTGACGCAGGCCCAGGAAGTCGGCCAAGTGATCTCGCGCACCGCGGTGTACCAACAAGTCGCCGTGCCACGTCAAACCTGCACGCAAACCCCTGTGGCCGTGCAAAACACCACATCCGGCGCAGGGGCCCTGATGGGTGCCATCGCCGGTGCTACGGTCGGCAACCAAATCGGGGGCGGCTCGGGCCGAGCCTTGGCCACCGTTGCCGGCTTCATGGGTGGCGCCATCTTGGGCGACCGCATCGAGAATCCTGGCAGTCAGATTCAAAATCAAACCACTTGCACGACCCAGACCGTTTACGAAAACCGCTTGAGCGGTTACAACGTGGTGTATGAATACGCTGGCAAGCAATACAGCGTGCAACTGCCGCAAGACCCAGGCCCCACCATCCAGTTACAAGTTACCCCCATCGCCCCGCCCTTGTCTACAGCGCCCACGGATACGGTGGTGGCCACAACCACCGTGCAAGCACCCGTCATCTCAGAATCCCGTGTGGTGTACGTACCCACCCCGGTTTACCGCAGCTACCCCCCGGTCCACACCAACATTCATTTGGGTTTGGGCTGGAACAATGGCTACGTTCACAGCCGCCGCCACGGCTACGGCCAGTGGCGCTGAAAGCCCCTGATCACCGCTCACTGCCGATCCCAGATCGGATCGGCCGTCTGGCCTAAAATGGCGGATTGACCGGCCACCAAGGGCGTCTGAAGACGCCCTTTTCCATTGACGCGGGATGGACCCGCCCCTTTGAATCATCACCCATGACCACCCAAACCATCGACGGCGTCTCCGTCAACACCCAAGCCAATGTTTACTTTGACGGCAAATGCGTCAGCCATGGCCTGACCCTGGCCGATGGCACCAAGCTGTCGGTGGGCGTGATCTTGCCCTCCACCTTGACTTTCAACACCGGCGCCCCAGAGATCATGGAATGCGTGGGCGGCTCCTGCGAATACAAGCTTGACGGCAGCAGCGAATGGGTCAAGTCCAGTTCAGGCGAAGAATTCAGCATTCCTGGTAACTCCAAGTTCGAAATCCGCGTGACCGAGGCCTACCACTACATTTGCCACTTCGGTTGATTCCCGAACGAAACGCTATGAGCACCATCCTGCAAAACCTGCCCAAAGGGCAAAAAGTCGGCATCGCCTTCTCCGGCGGCTTGGACACGTCTGCTGCCCTGCTGTGGATGAAGCAAAAGGGCGCCCTGCCCTACGCCTACACCGCCAACCTGGGCCAGCCAGACGAAGCCGACTACAACGAGATTCCCCGCAAGGCGATGGAATACGGCGCAGAAAAAGCCCGACTGGTCGACTGCTGCACCCAACTGGCCTACGAAGGCATTGCCGCCATCCAGAGCGGCGCTTTCCACATCTCCACAGGCGGCATCACCTACTTCAACACCACGCCGCTGGGCCGGGCAGTCACCGGCACCATGCTGGTGGCGGCCATGAAGCAAGACGACGTCAACATCTGGGGCGACGGCAGTACCTTCAAGGGAAACGACATCGAGCGCTTTTACCGCTATGGCCTGCTGACCAACCCAAGCCTCAAGATCTACAAGCCTTGGCTCGACCAGCTGTTCATCGACGAGCTGGGTGGCCGCGCCGAAATGAGTGCTTTCATGACCGCCAACGGTTTTGGCTACAAGATGAGCGCCGAAAAGGCCTACTCCACCGACAGCAACATGCTGGGCGCGACCCACGAAGCCAAGGACCTGGAAAGCCTGCAAAGCGGCATGAAGATTGTCAACCCCATCATGGGTGTGGCGTTCTGGAAGCCTGAAGTCGAGGTCAAGGCCGAAGAAGTGAGCGTGCGCTTTGAAGAAGGCATGCCCGTGGCCCTGAACGGCGTGGAATACGCCGACCCGGTGGAACTGTTCCTCAAAGCCAATGAAATCGGCGGCCGCCACGGTCTGGGCATGAGCGACCAGATTGAAAACCGCATCATCGAAGCCAAGAGCCGCGGCATCTACGAAGCCCCCGGCCT
>CAJBLW010000044.1 GCA_903953985.1 uncultured Burkholderiales bacterium | reverse complement strand
TTCAGCGCGCTTTCTCGGTCATGTCCAACGACGTGCTGATCTCGATTCCTTTGTTCGTGTTCATGGGCTACCTGATTGAACGCGCCACCCTGATCGAAAAACTCTTCAAGAGCATGCACCTGGCCATGGCCCGGGTGCCGGGTTCCTTGGCGGTGGCCACCATCGTGACCTGCGCCATTTTTGCCACGGCCACAGGCATCGTGGGCGCGGTGGTCACGCTCATGGGCTTGCTGGCGTTGCCCGCCATGCTGCGGGCTGGTTACAGCGTGCAGCTGTCGGCAGGTGCCATCACCGCAGGCGGTTGTTTGGGTATTTTGATTCCGCCATCGGTCATGTTGATCGTTTACGGCGCGACGGCAGGTGTGTCGGTGGTCAAGTTGTACGCCGGGGCATTTTTCCCAGGGATCATGCTGGCCACTTTGTATGTCATCTACGTGGTCGTCATTGCCAAAATCAAGCCCAACATGGCGCCGCCCATGTCGGCCGAAGACCGCATCGTACCCTTGCCAGCGTTTGCGCAAGTGGTGTCCAAAGACATCAGCAACAACGTGCTACCCGGCTTGATCGGCGCCCTCAAGGGCAAGCGCAATGCTGCCGTGCCGATGCGCGAATTGCTCAACCACCTGGGCATTGCCTTGCTGCCCGCTTTGGCGGTGGCAGCCATCATGGGCACCATTTACTTTAAGGTCACGGCTCCCCTGCCTGTCGAGACGGTGGATGGCGTGGTGGCCATGGGTGGCGAGTTGGCGGATTCGGCCGACACAGAAGAAGAAGCCTCCAGTGTCAGTGGTCTGGCTGAACCCGAAGCCGATGGCTTGCAAACACCACCCGGTTCGACCGAAGTCGCCAAAGCAGATGCGGCACCTGCCGCAGAGCCAGCCAAAGCAGATGCACCTGGTCCTGCCGGTGCTGCAGTGACGGTTGCTGCGGAAACACCAGTAGCCGATGCCGAGCGCTTGCCCGCACCACTGTCCTTCTGGATCGGCTTGGCCAGTTGTGCGGTGGCCTTGGCCCTGTTCTATGCCTACTTCAGCTTTGCGCGCCTTGAAATTTTCAAGATGCTGCTGGGTTCGTTCTTCCCTCTGGCCATCATGATTTTGGCCGTGCTGGGCACCATCGTCTTCGGTCTGGCCACTCCGACCGAAGCGGCGGCCATGGGTTCATTGGGAGGCTTGTTGCTGGCCGCAGCTTACCGACGACTGAACTATGTGGTGCTGCGCGAGTCGGTGTACCTGACGGCCAAAACCAGTGCCATGGTGTGCTGGTTGTTTGTGGGCTCCAGCATTTTCTCGGCGGCCTTTGCGTTGCTGGGTGGCCAAGAGATCATCAACACCTGGGTGCTGGGCATGGACCTGACGCCGGTGCAGTTCATGATCCTGGCGCAAGTGGTCATCTTCTTGTTGGGCTGGCCCCTGGAGTGGACTGAGATCATCGTGATTTTCATGCCGATTTTCATTCCCTTGCTGCCCCACTTCGGCATCGATCCGCTGTTTTTCGGCTTGTTGGTGGCCTTGAACCTGCAGACCGCTTTCCTCAGCCCACCTGTGGCGATGGCCGCGTTCTATTTGAAGGGTGTGAGCCCACCGCACGTCACGCTGAATCAGATCTTTGCGGGCATGCTGCCTTTCATGGCGATTCAGGTCTTTGCCATCGTGCTGTTGTACATGTTTCCCGCCATAGGCTTGTGGTTGCCCGAAGTCCTTTACAAGTAAAAAACAAATTCCGTTCACGCACACGAAACCTAGTGTTTCGTTCGTGTGGGCGGTTTTTTTTCCGACCGTTATGGTTTGGCTTGTCACCTGGTTGACGCAAATCAATCTTGACTAAGGGTTTTCATATGGCAAGCCTGTCGTTCAAGCAGTAACATGACTATGCAATGGCTTGCCTAGGTTTGATGTTTCGCAACGGCATGACCTTGTTCCTCAATCAGGAGTCTTTGATGTCTTCCAAAACTTCCTCACTTTCACGTCGCACCCTGTTCTCGGGCGTAGCCACCGTAGGTGCTGTGGCCGCAGCCACAGCCGTTTTGCCGGGTGTGGTCAAGCAGGCCGCGCCAGTGGCCACAGCCTTGCCCAAGCCCACACGTGGCGGTGGCTACACCCTGAGCGAACACGTTCAGCAGTACTACAAGACCACCCGCGTCTGATTCTCCGTCTCACTTTCGTGTTCATCCCCAACTGGAGCCCTCCATGTTGCTGACCAAAAAATCCTCCGGCACCTCCGCTGCCACGTCATCCCCCTTCATCCACAGCTTGCGCCGTGGTTTGTCGCAGGCTTTGCCCACACTCGATCGCCGCAGCTTTTTGCGCCGCTCAGGTCTGGGTGTGGGTGTTGGCTTGGCCGCATCGCAACTGAGCCTGGTGCAAAAAGCTCAGGCCGCCACTGCCAAGTCCATCACGGGCGCGGGCAAGGTCGAAGTCAAGCGCACCATCTGCACCCATTGCTCGGTGGGTTGTGCCATCGACGCCGTTGTCGAAAACGGTGTTTGGGTACGCCAGGAGCCTGTGTTTGATTCGCCGATCAACCTCGGTGCGCATTGCGCCAAGGGTGCGGCCATCCGTGAGCACGGCCACGGCGAGTTCCGCCTGCGTTACCCCATGAAGCTGGTCAACGGCAAGTACGAGCGCATCAGCTGGGACGTGGCCCTCAACGAAATCAGTGCCAAGATGCTGGAGCTGCGCAAGGCCAGTGGTCCCGACAGTATTTATTACGTGGGTTCATCCAAGCACAACAACGAACAGGCGTACTTGCTGCGCAAGTTCGTGAGCTTCTGGGGCACCAACAACTGCGACCACCAAGCCCGTATTTGCCACTCCACCACGGTGGCCGGTGTGGCCAACACCTGGGGTTATGGCGCCATGACCAACTCGTACAACGACATGCAAAACAGCAAGGTCGCTTTGTACATCGGCTCCAACGCGGCCGAAGCCCACCCCGTGTCCATGCTGCACATGCTGCACGCCAAGGAAAACGGCTGCAAAATGATCGTGGTCGATCCTCGTTTCACCCGCACCGCGGCCAAGGCCGACGAATTCGTGCGCATCCGCTCGGGCTCCGACATTCCTTTCCTGTTTGGTGTGCTTTATCACATCTTCAAGAACGGCTGGGAAGACAAAAAGTACATCAACGACCGCGTGTACGGCATGGAGGCTGTCAAGGCCGATGTGATGGCCAAGTGGACGCCCGACAAGGTGGAAGAGGCTTGCGGCGTCAAAGAACCGCAGATGTTCAAGATCGCCAAGATGCTGCACGACAACAACCCGGGCACCATCGTTTGGTGCATGGGCCAGACCCAGCACACGATCGGCAACGCCATGGTTCGTGCGTCGTGCATTCTGCAATTGGCCTTGGGTCACGTCGGCAAGACTGGCGGCGGCACCAACATTTTTCGTGGCCACGATAACGTGCAAGGCGCAACCGACGTTGGCCCCAACCCCGACTCCTTGCCCGGCTACTACGGCCTGGCCGAAGGCTCCTGGAAGCACTTCGCCAACACCTGGGGCGTGGACTTCGAGTGGATCAAAAAGCAATTCGTGAGCCCCGCCATGATGGGCAAAAACGGCATCACCGTGTCCCGCTGGATCGACGGTGTGCTGGAGAACAACGAGCTGATCGATCAGGACAGTAACCTGCGCGGCGTGTTCTATTGGGGCCATGCCCCCAACTCGCAAACCCGTGGTCTGGACATGAAGCGCGCCATGGACAAGCTGGACTTGTTGGTGGTGGTCGACCCTAAGCCATCGGCCACTGCTGCCATGGCTGCCATGCCCGGCAAAGCCGAAGACCTGAACCCCAACCGCGCGGTGTACCTGTTGCCCGCAGCAACTCAGTTTGAGACCAGCGGTTCTTGCACCGCCTC
>CAJBLW010000043.1 GCA_903953985.1 uncultured Burkholderiales bacterium | reverse complement strand
GCCAGCCAGAGCGGGGCCTGCGTGCCCAGCATTTCCTGCATCGCGGGGATGGGCGTACTCACGCAGGGCACGCCGCAGGCCAGTGACTCCAGCGCCGTCATGGGGTAACCCTCGTAGCGCGAGCACAGCACCGTGGCCCGCCAGGCCCGGTAGGTCTGTGCGCTCACGGTTTGCTGGCCGTGCAGGTGCAAGCGGCCTTGGGCCAACAGGTCTTGCCCGGCGCTGCGCATCGCGCCCATCAACTCGCCATCGCCCACCACATGAAGTTGGCAGGCGGCAGGCAAAAGGCGCAGCATGGGCAGCAATTGCAAAGGCTGTTTTTCGGGGGACAAACGACCAACAAAACCCAAAGCGGTTACATCACTGGCGGGCATGGTGGCGGACACGGGCGCGCGCCCTCCACCCGCACCGGGCAAGACAGCCGGGTTTCGGATCACGCTCACGCGGGACTGGACGGCACTCGCGGACTCGTCCCCAGCATCTGTCATCACGCGCACCAAGCTGTCGCACGAGGTCTGTGAAGCGCACACCAGTTGGCTGGCCCTTGGGTACACCGCGCGCAGCCAGCCGGTTTTCAGGCGCGAGGCTCCAGCTTGCTGCAGCACCTCCTGCAAGGGGCCGTGCACCCAAATCACACTGGGCCTGCGGGCCAGCCAAGCCAGGGCCACCGCCACATAGGCCGGCCAGAAGTTGTTGGAGGCCACCAGCACCTGCGCCCGCCGCGCCGCCTGCCAGCAGGCCCAAAGCGAAGGTCGGCCGCGCCGCACCGGCAGCCGCGTGACTAGCCAGCCGTGCTCGGCCAGGCCCGATTCAAGCCAATGCAGCGTGGTCTGCACCCCGCCCACACCGGACTCTTCGGTCAGCAACAAAACTTGGCGAGGGCTTGACATGGACATGGGCAGGCTCAGCGCGCACCGCGCCCGGTCAGCACGGTCTGGATGGTTTTGAAGACGATCAACAAGTCCATGGCCAGACTGTAGTGCGTGATGTAGTAGAGGTCGTAGCTGAGTTTGATGGCGGTTTCATCGGCGCTGGCGGCATAACCTTGTTGCACTTGCGCCCAACCCGTCAAACCAGGGCGCACCAGGTGGCGGTAGGGGTAGCTGGGCATTTGCTCGGCAAACTGCTGCACAAAACCGTCTTGCTCGGGGCGTGGGCCAATCAGGCTCATGTGCCCCATCAGCACGTTGAACAGCTGGGGAATTTCATCGAGCCGGGTGCGGCGAATCCAATGCCCGAAGCGGGTGATCCGCGGGTCGTTGGCCCGGGCAAACTGCGGGGCGAGTTGCGTTTCGTGGCGCATGCTGCGGAACTTCCAGATCCGAAAACTTTGGCCATGCATGCCGGTGCGCCGCTGGCTGAACAGGGCCGGGCCTGGCGAATCGATCTTGACACCAACCGCCACCAACAGCGCCAGCGGCAACCACAGCGGCAGCAGAGCCAGCACCACGCTCACATCGATGAGGCGCTTGGCCAAGTCGTAAGCCGGGTTGCCATCGGTTTGCCACAGCTCGTTTTGCAGGGTCTCGGCCGCCATGCGCCCGGTCAGGTTTTGCTGCAAGGTCTCGGGGCTGTACAGGCGGATGTGTTGCAGCTTGAGCGCGGTCAAAAAGCGTTGGCGCTCGGGACTGGGGGGTAAAGAGTTAGCAGGCAACACGACCGCGCCGTCACACGCCAGCGCCGTACCAGCCGGCATGCCCTGCTCGGGCCAGGGCAGCAATCGGATGCGCGGCAAACCTTGGCCATCGGGGCTGGGCAGCCACGGGGCCAACAGACTGGGCACACACGAGTCTTGGTACACCAGCCGCAAAGGCCGGTGCCGCAAAAACCACTGGTCGGCCAGCCAAAACCAGAAGGTGCACAGCACATAGGTCAAGAGCAAAGCGCCGCGTGAATAGGGCTGCTGCAGCAAAGCAAAAGCCAGCGGAGTGAGCCAAAACGGCAAACCGGTAGTGACCAGCAGCAAGGGGCCGCGCTCGGCCGCAGGCATGTGTGCCCCTCGGTAAAGCAGGTGCGCCGCCAGCGCGTAGGGCACCAAGCTGGCCAGCACGGTGCGCCCAAAGTCCACAGTGGCCAGGCCACTGGCCATCAGGGCCTGGCTGATGGCATAAGCCAGGCCGATCATCACCAAGCCCAGCAGGCTCCAGACCAGGTGGGCGCTTTGGCGGTGCGCCTGCTGCGAGGCCAGTTGCTGGGTGTGGCGGCGCGGGCGTGTCATGGGCCAGCGGGCGGTGTGCATCAAGGGTGCTTGTTGGTAGATGGCCAGCACCGGCTCGGCCATGGCCTCGGGCTGAAACTGCGCCTCGTAGCGCTTGCGTGCGGCGCGGCCCAAACGCTGGCGCAATGACGCATCGGCCAGCAATGTCTGCAGCGCATCGGCCACGGCCTGTGGGGTGTTGGGCACCAGCCAGGCGCTTTCGGTGTGCGTGAGCATTTCTTCGATGCCGGGCAAACGCGTGGCCACGATCGCCATGCCCGAGCGCATGGCTTCCAGAATGGAAATCGGCAAGCCCTCGTGGTCGGACAAGAGCACAAAGATCTGGTGCTGCGCCAGGCGCTCGGCCACGTCGCTCACATCGCCCTCCAACTGGATGTGCGGCATCGGGGCGGCAGCTTGCTGGTGGCGAGCCAGGTCCGGCCCGCCCCCCAAAATCCGGGTGTCGGGCTGCAGGCCTTGTTGCGCCAGAAGGGCCAGGGCATCGATCAAGACATCGGGCCGCTTGGGCGCGGCCATGCGGGCCACCATGACCAGGCTTGGCGGCTGGGTGGTCATGTCGCTGCGCCAGGGCACATCGGCCAGCGCGTTGTGCACCACACTCACTCGCTCAGGGGGCATGGGCAAACGCGCGGCCAATTCTTTTTCGTAGGCCGACACGCAAACCATGCGCGTGGTCCAGGCGGCCAGCACGGCCTCGGCCAGCCAGGCGTTGGTGCGGATCAGCCAAGGCGCCTGCGGCTTGAAGCCAAAGCCGTGCACGGTATAGACCACCGGAATTTGCCGCAGCTTGCCGGCCAGGCGAGCGATCACCCCCGCCACCGCACTGTGGGCATGGATCACATCAGGCTGCAGCACCCGCATGTGCGCCAGCATGGCCCGCACCGAAGTGATCACCTTGAGGGGGTTGAGCGAGTTTTGCAAACTCGGCAGCGCCAGCACCGCGATGCCCAAATCACCCAGAGCTTGACCCAGCGCGCTGTGCGTATCGTCGCCGCCAATCACCACCGTGAAGTGCACCCGGCCTTGCAAGGCGCGGCACAACTCCAACACATGTGTCTGCGCCCCACCGGCTTCGCCTTTGGTGATGACCAACACAACATGGAGAACGGGGGGATGAGCAGAGGCAGACATGCAGGGGCAACAGGAGGAGCCGGTATTGTCACCCTGAACGGGCTGCTCCTGGGGTCGGCCCGAAAAACCCAGGGCCGGACGCAGGGCCGCAGGGCCGATCGTCCACCCATCAGTTCCGGGGGACCATGGAAGAACCGAAGTTCACCATGCAGTGCTGCTCAGTTATGCAATCTGAGCTGAACGGGACTTGAGGGCCACCCACAGCCCCAGCAAGCCAAAAAGAACAAAGCAGACGAACGACCAGTTGGCGATCGAGCCACCCAAAAAGGTCCAGTCGATCTTGCTGCAGTCACCGTTGCCTTTGAAGATCATGGGAATGGCGCGGTTAAGAGGAAAGTTTTCGACCATGCCGTAAAAATCTCGCCCGCAGTTGACCACCTCGGGCGGGTACCACTGCAGCCAGCTTTGACGAGCGGCCGTGAAGGCCCCAAAGCCCGCGGCCAATGTCAAAAGCAAGCTGGATGCAACCAAGCCTATGCCGCGCAAACGCCAGCCCATCAAAGCCAGCACCGCCACGCCGATCAAGGCATAGCGCTGGACGATGCACATGGGGCAAGGGTTCAGACCGACGACGTGTTGCAAATACAGGCCAAACACCAACATGCCGATGCACGACAAGGCCGTCAGCAGCATCCAGCGTTGGGGAGAAATGGCGTTCAGATTCATAGCGTCTTTTCAAAAGCAAGGGGGCATTGTGCCCCCTGTCTGCACCGGTGTAGGAGCGGTGGCTCACTCATTCCCTGCAGGACCTAGGCATCTGCAAAAGCCCGCTCGATCACAAACGCCCCAGGCGTGCTGGTATTGCCTTCGGACAGACCGCTGTCTTCGCAGATGCGCTTGAGGTCTTTGAGCATGGCTGGGCTGCCGCAGATCATGACGCGGTCGCTGACCGGGTTGAGCTTGGGCAGACCCAAGTCGGCAAACAGCTTGCCGCTTTCCATCAGGTCGGTCACACGGCCCTGGTTTTGATAGGGCTCGCGGGTCACCGTGGGGTAGTACAGCAATTGTTGGCTCACCATCTCGCCCAAAAACTCATGGGCAGGCAACTCTTTGGTGATGTAGTCGTGGTAGGCCAGTTCATTGACCTGGCGCACACCGTGCACCAAGATAACCTTTTCGAATCGCTCATACGTTTCGGGGTCGCGGATGATGCTCAAGAACGGCGCCAGGCCGGTGCCTGTGCCCATGAGGTAAAGGTTCTTGCCGGGCAGCAAATAATCAATGAGCAAGGTGCCGGTAGGCTTGCGGCCGACCACGATGGTGTCGCCCACCTGAATGTGCTGCAGCCTGGAGGTCAGCGGGCCATCGGGCACCTTGATGCTTAAAAACTCCAAATGCTCTTCGTAGTTGGCACTGGCAATGGAATAGGCCCTTAACAGCGGTTTGCCGTTGTCACTGCGCAGGCCGATCATGGTGAAGTGTCCATTCGAAAAGCGCAGGGCCTGGTCACGGGTGGTGGTGAAGCTGAACAAGCGGTCGGTCCAGTGGTGAACGCTCAAAACGCGTTCTTCAAGAAATGCACTCATTTGATGTGTCTGGGTTTTGGCCGGGCGAGAGACCCAATGCCAATGGAGGATGCTGAAAGCTTGCTACAGTTGAGGCCTGCAAGTCCACAAAGAAACATGGCGCTGTTGCACCAACAACCCGTATTTTCGTGTGAACCGCTTCCAACTGGAACTACAGAAATTCTATATCCGTATAACCAGTGCTTCTTAAGATACATCAAGGCTGACAATCACCATGGCACGCAACGTTCAATGCATCAAACTCGGCAAAGAAGCAGAGGGTATGGATTTTCCGCCCTACCCGGGCGAGCTGGGCAAGCGCATCTGGGAAAGCGTGAGCAAGCAGGCCTGGGCCGACTGGCTCAAGCACCAGACCATGCTGGTCAATGAAAACCGTCTGAACCTGGCCGATTTGCGCGCCCGCCAATACTTGGCGCGCCAAATGGAAAACCATTTCTTCGGCGATGGCGCCGACGCGGCCCAAGGCTACGTGCCCCCTGCAGCAAGTTGAGCGTTGCGCGTTGCGCGTTGCGCGTTGGGCGTTGCTAGCAGTGCCTTTGCATTTCACACCAAAAGCTCAACGCCAAACCTCCCATCCAGCGAGTCTTGCTTGCACTCTTTATCCGCTTCAAGCCAGAATTCGCCACCCGAAACGCGCCAAGCCCTGGTGATCGGTGCCGGCCTGTCAGGGTCAGCCGTAGCGCACAGCTTGGCCGTGCGCGGCTGGTCGGTCACGGTGCTTGACCACGCCCTTGGGGTGGGGGCCGGCGCATCGGGCCTGCCTGCGGGTTTGGCCGCACCTCACGTTTCACCTGATGACAATGTGCTCTCGCGGATCACGCGTGCGGGGGTGCAGGCCACGCTGCACCGCGCCCAGACGTTGCTGCAAAGCGGCACCGATTGGGCGCTGACCGGCGTCTTCGAACACAACCTGGCGGGCAAACGCCGCCTGCCCTCGGACACCTGCGATCAGCACAGCGCCCCAGCCAGCGCGGCGCAAATTGCCGCGGCAGGCCTGCCGCCCGGTACGCCCGCGCTCTGGCACGCGCAGGCGGGCTGGATTCGGCCCCAGAAATTGGTGGCCGCGCAGTTGCAAACGCCGGGCGTGCAGGTGCGCTGGGGCCAGGGGGTTCAGGGCATAGAGCGGCTCGGCGATGAATGGGCCGTGACCGATGCCCAAGGCCAAACGCTGGGCCAAGCCCCCGTTCTGGTGGTCGCCAGCGCCTTTGACAGCCTGGCTTTGTTAAGGCCGCTGCCCGGTTTTGCCGTGCCACTCAACCCTTTGCGCGGGCAAGTCAGTTTTGGGCACATGGCCGACCTGGCCCAAGACCAGCGACAGTTGCTGCCGCCGTTTCCCGTCAATGGCCATGGCAGCTTCATCAGCGGCGTGCCCACGCCCGAAGGGACGCCGGGCTGGTTCATCGGATCCACCTTTGAGCGCCATTGCGAACAAGCCCCCGTGCGCGAAGAAGACCATGTGGCCAATCATGTGCGACTGGCCACGCTGCTGCCCGCTTTGGGTCAGGCCATGGCCGGGCATTTTGAGCCGAACCGGGTGCAGGGCTGGGCCGGTGTGCGATGCACCTTGCCCAACCGCCTGCCTGCGGTCGGCCCCATCGATCGCCAACACCTACCAGGCCTCTGCCTGAGCACCGGCATGGGTGCCCGTGGCATCAGCCTGGCTGTGTTGTGCGGCGAACTCACCGCCGCCTGGCTGAACAACGAACCCCTACCCCTGCCGGCCGCATTGACTCGACACCTGGCGGCCGAGCGATTTGCGTTGGCTTGAAAGTCGGGTCTTCGCGCCACTGCGGCTGGGATCAACCCGCCTTTGGCCTGCATCCTCGATCTCTTTGCGAGCCCTTTGCGAAACTTTTTCGAACCCATCTCACCCCTTCTGCGACTACTCAATTTAAATTACACATTTATTTTGAATAAAACGAAATTTTTTATTTGAAATCTCATTAGTAGCAATACCCTATACAAAATTATCCAATTCGTTCACCATGGCAGCACTTCCCTTCATTCATCAACCCGCGTCGCCCTGACCGGCGGGCAGCATTGCAGGAGTTCCCATGGCCCGTCCGACTTTTTCCAGGTATTTACCTTGGCTGGTGACGGCCCCCGCCGCGCTGGTAGCGCTGCCCTATTCGATCTGGGTCAGCGGCGGTTTTGCCCTGCTGTTTGTGCTCGGCTGGATGGACTATGTGCAAACCCGCCAAGCCGTGCGCCGCAACTACCCGCTCACGGGCCGCATCCGATACGGTCTGGAGTACATCCGCCCAGAAATCCGGCAGTATTTTCTGGAAAATGACGAGGAAAAACTGCCTTTCTC
>CAJBLW010000042.1 GCA_903953985.1 uncultured Burkholderiales bacterium | reverse complement strand
TACAAGTTGCACCTCTGGCACGACGACTTGCGCCGCGCACACCTGATGTCCAACGATCTCTCCATCCAAGAGTTTCAGACCTCATGCGCTGGTGATCGCGAGGTGCAAGAGGCATTTGCCAGCCGAGATGCCCGCGAGCAGTCGCTTTGGATGCTGACCTTTCGGGACACCGCATTTCGCAACGCTGAAATGCACATCGCCTTTCAGGCCAAATCCAATGGCAAGTACTGGAAAAAACACCGCATCCAGCCTGGGCTCGACCCAATGCAAGACCGCATCAAACTTGATGCCTTTTGCCACGAGGTGGCCAAACTTTACAAGAGCGTGGGCGGAGGCGATGGCACTCACATTGAGGTCAGCAAACGGGCCGCCGACGGTAGCGTGCAACTGACCATCTACATTGAAGGACCCGTCACGGCGATCGCACATTTTTCCGAGAATAGCTTCAAGCGGATCAACACCCGCATCGCGCTGGAGACCGCGTTGGTGTACCAGCCTTCGACCGGCTTCATTGAAACCGTGGTTAAGGGTGGTGCCAAGAATCATGGCGCGGTGCTTGAGCTCTTTGGCAAGCATGTGGTGGAGACGGCCATCAAGCCTGAAGAAATTGAAAAGACACGCTACAAACTCAACGCCTTGCGCGACGGCATGATGGAGCCGTTTGAGGACTGGTCAGCCTACGGCGTTGAGAAAGTTCGCCTGCGCCGTGCACGCTTCACGCCCATGGGACGCACCGGCATTTCGTTTCAGGTGGAAGCACCATCGGCCAAAGACCAGGACGATGCGATCCGGCTGGCGCTGACGGGACTCAAAGTACATCACTCCTTCGAGTCGGAATACAACATGAGCAGTGCCTCGGTCATCGTCTACACACTGGCTACCGAAAGCCGCAAGGCTGGACATTTCAGCTTTGACATCTCCGCCACTGGCTCTTCGACCATCAAAAACCTGTCCGATCAAAACCAGCCCACGGCACTTGCTGTATTGCGTTCGCTGAACGTGATCGAAGCAGAAGAGGTTGCGGCGTGAGTCTTGCGCAAATCAGTGCCACCAGCGTGTTGTGCCAACTCCTTGAGCGAGAAAAGCCCGAGGTCAACGGCATGACTCTGCTGGGTGGCGAATATGGAAACGCCGGACGAGATTTGTTGCGTGAACGCCTGCTCGTGGTTGGCGCGTCGCTCTCGCACGTGACCTGCCCTGAATGTGGTGTGGAGTTGGCGCGCGTCGTTCGTGATCTCGCCCATGAAAACATCCTGCTCTCGTGCGATGAATGCGGCGAAGTCACCAGCCCGAGGCTATTGCAAGAAACCTACAAGGTGAGCTTGCCCAAGTTCATCGACCGGCTGATGCTTGGGTTGGGAACGCAACCCAGCGCGAAGAAGGAAGTTGCCACCGAGGTGGCCTGGCGTATCGGGGTCACGGAGCCTGTGCGCGGCAAGCCGCTGACCTGGTACTTTGCTCGCCACCTGCATGACCACAGGGTGGCGCAGCGGTTGGTGGAAACTATCAGGCAGGACCAGGCGCACAAGTCTGCAAAGGTGATCACCAGCAGCGCTTTGCCACTGCCCGGGGGCTCGCCCCTGATAGGGTTTGATGTGGTCCACCTCAGTGACGTGGCACGCATCTCGCAAAGCAAGTTTGAGTTCTTCAACGACCGTATGACCGTGCCAGTTGCCGCTCCGGTTGAGGACACCCAGTTTCGAACTACCCTGCGCCTGGTTCGCACTGAGAGCAAGGCGCGCGTGGATGGCGTTGACTATGCGCTGGAGCCACGGCAGAAAGATTTATTGCTGGCGCTGATGGACGATTTTGATCGTGAGATGGACCGTGATGCATTGCGTACAGCATGCAGATCACAAGCCGATTCGTTTTCGCCAAGCAAGGTGTTTGAACGAATTCCGGTGGTCTACAAGCAATTCATCAAGTACCAGTCCGGTGACGGCGTTTACGCCTTGCAAATACCGGAGGAAGACCGTGACTGGCTGACCTGAGTCACTGCAACCTGCACCAGCCCGCAGGCCCACCTAAAACCCGGCGCTCACCAGTACGAGCCCGGGTTTTTTGCATTTTGTCCGCACGAAACGCATTTGAGGAATGCTGCTGAGGAGTCTGAGGAACGGTTTGAGGAATCCCGATTGTTGAAATTCATCTCACTGGTTAGCGAGGCAAACGAGCTTCAAAAAACCGGGGTTTTTTCAACACCAAGGAGATTCAATTGCAATCCGCAGAAAAGGTCAAGCACCTCAACCAAACCCAGTTAGCAGAGCGCTGGGACGTCGCTGAAGCGACGCTAGAAAGATGGCGCAGCGACGGCATCGGTCCGGTCTTCATGAAGATACAGGGCCGCGTGCTGTACCGCGTCGAAGACATCGAAGCATTCGAGTCCGACAGCTTGCGTCAGAGCACTTCCAGTGCAGTGGGAGGTGCAGCATGAGCACGTTACCGCTTGATCATCCCGATCAAATTTTGTCCATCCCCGTGGGCGCATTGGCTGAGCAATCCGCCGAGTCGCTGTTCCAGCTCAAAAACAACGCGGCCGATTTTTTGGTGATGGCCAAGACCATCGTCGAGCACATCGACCGGGCGCTGGATTTGAAGTACTCAGCGCAGGCCCACCAACTGCGCCTGGCTGCAGGCAAAGACACCGGCGTGGTTCATTTCGATGACGGCCGCGTGCACATCACTGCTGATCTTCCCAAAAAGATCGAGTGGGACCAAGCCCGCCTCGCTGACATCACGCAGCGCATTGCCGCCAATGGCGACAACCCGGCCGAGTACGTCGAGATCAGCTACCGCGTCTCGGAAACCAAATTCAACGCGTGGCCCGAATCGCTCAAGAGTTCGTTCTCTGCGGCCCGCACCCTAAAAACCGGCAAGCCGGGCTTTCGCCTCGCACTTCAAGGAGAAAACAAATGAGCCTTCCCATCATCACCGCTGACCAGCGGCTGGCCGAACGCCGTGGCGTCAAAGGCGTGCTCGTCGGCAAAAGCGGCATCGGCAAAACCTCGCAGCTGTGGACCCTCAAACCCAGCGCCACTTTGTTCTTTGACCTGGAAGCGGGCGACCTCGCAGTCGAAGGCTGGGCCGGTGACACGGTGCGCCCACGCACATGGCAGGAGTGCCGCGACTTTGCAGTCTTCATTGGCGGCCCCAACCCGGCGCTGCGCGATGACCAGCCCTATAGCCAGGCGCACTTTGATGCGGTGTGCCAGCGCTTTGGCCAGACCTCGGCCATGGACAAGTACGACACCGTGTTCGTGGACTCGATCACCGTGGCTGGGCGTCTGTGCCTTCAGTGGTGCAAAGGTCAGCCCCAAGCCTTTTCAGAAAAAACCGGCAAACCCGACAGCCGGGGTGCTTACGGTTTGATGGGCCAGGAAATGATCGGCTGGCTCACCCACTTGCAGCACACCCGTCGCAAGAACGTGTGGTTCGTCGGCATCCTGAACGAAGCGCTAGACGACTTCAACCGCCGCGTTTTTTCTCTGCAGGTTGATGGATCCAAAACCGGACTGGAGTTGCCCGGCATCGTCGATGAGGTGGTCACGCTGACCGAGCTCAAAGGTGATGACGGCACCAGCTACCG
>CAJBLW010000041.1 GCA_903953985.1 uncultured Burkholderiales bacterium | reverse complement strand
TGCGGGCCATCGCTACAGCGTTAACTCTGTTGGCCTGAGATCAAGTTCAGCAGCATTGCGTCGCGCCATCCAGCGCCTGGTGGCCGAGGGGCCGATGCGGGGATGAGCCAAGCGAATTGGGAAACGATCGGCTGGTGCCCCGGGTAAGCAATAACGCCTTTGAGGTGGATCCGTTGCGGCATATCAGCCTTTTGGAGGGGCTTGATCCGAGTGCGTTGACACTGAAAAGTTTGCCGCTGATCGAAGCTTCGGAGGACCAAAGCCAACTTGACTGACTTTGGGTCTGGGCTGTCTCCGGCAAAGCTTGCTGACGGGCCAGGCCGCAATGGCAGGCGACATGCAGATAGACGGCGCACGCCGAATGCAAATACTCAATATTGGCGGCTCATGCGCCACAGTGGTCAGCTTTGTGGTGGAGCGGGGCTGAGCTGAGTCATTTGACCGATGGACGCCGTAGGCCGTGGCGATCCGAAGGAGTTTCAAACAGTAGCCTCACGAAGTTTCATACATGACTTTGATGCAAAGTGCTGTACAACTGGCGAAGCTGCATGCCGGCAAGTATTCACATATGAATCAAATCGTTCATAGGTATGATTGAGCTTGGGTTCAATTAAACATATTCGATGGGGTTAATGTGGCCAAAAATTTGCTTGAGGTTGAAACTCAATCGGCTGACGCTGAGCGTCGCAGTTATGCCGCCCCGGCCTTGGAAAAAGGGCTGGACATTCTCGAGATGCTATGCCGTCATGAGAGGCCGATGACCCAAAAGGAGATGGCCAAAAGTTTGGATCGCAGTGTGGGTGAAATTTACCGAATGGTGGCGTGCCTGGTCGACCGTAATTACGTCGCGCAAGTTGATGACAGTTCCTACACCATCACGACCAAGTTGTTTGAATTGGCCCACATAAGCCCGCCCACTCATCGGTTGCTGTTTGAAGCGTTACCTGTCATGCAAAGATTGGCCAAGGAACTGGATCAGTCTTGTCATCTCACGGTTTATTCGCAAGGGAAACAAGTTGTGCTTGCCAAGGTGGATGCTCCCAGCGGAATGGGTTTCAGCGTGCGAGCAGGTTCTGAGTTGGATGTGCTCATTTCTGCTTCAGGACGGGTCTTGTTGGCGTTTCAAAACGCTGAAACGACCAGGCTCTGGCTTGAGGAGTCTATTCAACGTCGGCCGGAACAATCAGATCAGCAGATCACGACAATTCTTGAGGCCATTAAAAAGATTGGTTTTGAATCTGTTCCAAGCGTACAGGTTCGCGGGCTTTATGCGGTCAGTTTTCCCATATTGGACACGCAGGGCAGAGCCCTGGCCGCGTTGACGGTTCCGTATGCTGAGCGAATTGATCAAAACCAGCGGAAGTCCATACCGGAGGTCACAGCAGCTCTTGGGTCTGCGGCAAAGGCTATTTCGGGCAAGGTCGGTGGCTCTATCAGAGGTGCGACCTTGAGTTGATTAAAAGCGAATGCTCTTGTACTTGTCAGTCGACACGCGCGCCAGATTGTTTGACGATGCGAGCCCATTTTGTGAGCTCTGTCTTGGTGAAGACCGCAAAATCTTCTGCTGAATTTCCAACAGGTTCAGCACCCAATGCTAAAAATCGTTCACGAACATCGGGCAGCCGAGTGATTTGCCCTATCTCTGATGACAGCCTTTGCACGATCTGAGTTGGTGTCGATTTAGGTGCCCAAACCCCATACCAAGTGCTGAAGTTGAATCCCTGGAGGCCACTTTCAGCGATGGTTGGAATGGCTGGCAGGCTTGAAGACCTGCGCTGTGTTGTGACAGCAATCGCTTTCAGCGCCCCTGACTTGATGAATGGTTGACTTGAGGGCAACGAGTCAAACATCATCTGAACTTGTCCACCGAGCAAGTCAGTGAGAGCCGGTGAGCTCCCTTTGTAGGGAACATGCTGCATGTTTTCAATACCTGCAGCAAGCTTAAAAGCTTCGCCTGCAAGGTGTGGTGCTGTTGCATTGCCAGATGATGCGAAATTGACGGGTGTCTTAGACACCTTCACCCATGCAATGAGCTCCTTGACGGTTTGGACGGGTGTTTTCGGATTCACCACAAGTACAAGTGGTACGTCCGCAAGGTTGCTAAGCGGAGCGAAATCCGCGATGGCGTCGTACCGCGATTTTTCATACAGGCTGGGGTTGATCACATGGAGTGATGCGTTAACCAGAAGGGTGTAGCCATCAGGTGGCGATTTTGCAACCATGTCTGCACCAATCATTCCGCTTGCTCCAGGCTTGTTATCAACAACAACACTTTGCCCGAGGCGTTCGGAGAGCTTTTGTGCAACGATGCGCCCAAGAATGTCTGTTGGGCCACCTGGTGGAAATGGAATGATGACCTTGATGGGGCGGGATGGGAAGTCTTGAGCCCATGAAGGAAAGGCGTTGAGTGCGAGGCCACTCCCCAGGATTTGAAGCACATTTCGACGGTTTGTCATTTTCATTGGTTCCAGAATTAGTTGTTGGAGGAGATGACCGCACCAGATGAAACCAGTTCATCGATTTGGCTTGGGCTCAAGCCCATTTCACTCAGAATTTTTATCGATTCCCAGCCTTTGGGCTGCGATGGAGTGCGCAGATCGAGGAAGTTATCGTTGACCTTGATGGATGCGCGTATCGCTGCAGTTTTTCCTTCTGTTGGATGGTCCTCATGTTTGATGAGGCCGACAGCCTTTAGATGCTTGTCATGCTGCAGCGTTTCCAAGGTGTGGCAAGGTTGGGCCGCGATGTCCGCTTTTTGCAGCAGTTCAAGCCATTCATCAGTTGACTTGTCTGTCAATGGGGTACCCCTCACCTCAAACCATTCTTTGACATATTTCGCACGAGCCGAAACGGAGTTGAAGCGAGCATCGTCCAGTAAGTTGTTGCGCCCGGTGACTTGTAAAAATGCACGAACTTGTGAGTCGGTATTGACCGTAAACGAGATCCAGCCATTGGCAGTCTGAACGGGCTTGTTGTGCGGGCTGAGCAGTCGACGGTCTCCAACGGGTCCGACTGGAGGATCAAAGCTTTGTTGCGCAAGATGCTCCTGAAGTACAAACGCCGCCATGGTTTCAAACATCGGCACTTCCAGTGTGCAACCTTTGCCTGTTGATTGATATTCAACAATTGCAGCAAGAATGGACCCCGCAGCGATTTCACCAGCGACATGATCACAGATCAACATAGGAACGTAATTGGGGGCACCATCCCTTTCCAGAAACAAACCTGCCATCCCCGTGACACCTTGCACAACACTGTCGTAGGTTGGCAAACCCGCATAGGGCCCATCTGTTCCATAGCCTGTGATCAGGCAATAAATCTTTTCAGGAAATCTCGCCCGAATTGTTTCGGCGTCAATGCCCAATTTTTGCAAGGCCTGTGGACGCATGTTTGCAACGATGACATCGACTGATTCGATCAATCGATCCATGACGTCACGTGCACCAGGTTTTTTAAGATCAAGGCATACATTGCGTTTTCCTCGATTCAGATGCAGGTAGGCGCCCGAGTGTTGGCCCGTTGGCGATTGCCCGCCTAGACCGCGCATCAGATCGCCTTCAGGGTTTTCAACCTTGATGATTTCAGCCCCGTACTGTCCCAAACGCCAGGTGCACACCGGGCCCACCACAACGCTGGTTAAATCAAGTATGCGGATACCTTGCAGTGGTTTAAAGCTCATGGGTGTCAACCTCCATATCAATGGCTAGCGTGAAACGATGGTCATAGGCCTGTAGTTGCCACTTGGACTCAATTTGATTGGCAACCATGGTGATCGGGCTTCCACAAAACAATGGCGCGACGTGACGAACCTTGATGTTCTGTGGCGTTATTCCTATTTCATGACGCAGAAATTCGGTTAGCATCAAAGTGGCCAGACCGCCATTGACCACCAAATCCGGGAATCCTTCTACATTCCTTGCGTGAGAACGGTCAACGTGAATCTTGTGAGAGTTAAAACCTAAGGCCGAATACTGAAACAGCAATGTTTCGTCTGGAACAACTGTTTTTGAATATTGACCCGTCAAATCTTCGGGATGTCTTGATACGCCCACGGACCCGCCCCCCTTGCTTGCGGGCAGCAGCAAGTAGGTCTGGGTTTCAAGCAACAGGGGTAAATCATTGGCCGCCAAGTTCAATTCATGATCAATCGTGGCGATAGCTATGGGGCCTGATGCATTGGCCTTATGAGTGAGATTGCGAATGGAACTTTTCCGAGTCACTTGGGCACCTATCGGGATATCTGCTTTGTAGACAACCGATCTGCCACCCAGCAACAACCTGGGCAGTCCCAGATCAGGCATGGCCACACCCAGACCCGGAAACCCGTCTGCGCGAAGTTGCGATCTTCTTGTGTCTGCTGCCATCAAGATGAATTGCCAGCCCCTAGGCAGCGGCGATCCCTCTTCATACGCATCAGGATCAAGGTCCAACATTGCTGCAACTCTGCGAACTGCTGAAACGCTGCAAATCTCTGAACGGATTGCCACCTCGTTGGACGGTGTATCTGTCAACAGGTCAATCGAATTTGAATTCATCAGCGAATAGTATCATTCATCAATGAGTGTTAAAAGTAAAGAAAAGGACAAATTTAACCAAAAAAATCAGGGATAACCCCGATAATAATTCATGAGCGCATCCTTTACTTCATATGTGAATTTAGATATCGTATGCCTCAGAGCTTGAGGGGAGCCATCACACTCCCCGCCTGCGTTCATCCCTTGTGGCATCAGCCACACGGAAATTTCTTAACTTCAACACAGGAATCGCAATGAATTTCAAGTTTCATCACATGAATATTTGTACTGATAACCTGCCCCGCTTGACCACGTTCTATAAAACGTTGTTCAGCTTGGGCGCAATTACCGATGCTGAGCACACCGTGATCAGTCGTGAGCGTGAGGACAGGGCTTACACAGGTAAGGTGGACTTCCTGACCGATGGCGACATTGAGTTCCATTGGTCAGAAAGAGATCTTGAGACCGGATTTAAGATGAAAAAGTTTGTGAACCCCATGGGGCATGGCCACTTCTGTTTTCGCACCGATGACATCAAAGGCTTCATGCGTCGCTGTGATGAGTTGAAAATTCGCTATTCCGACTACGGATGCTGGGCTATCCCCGGTTGGCACCAAGTGTTCTTGTATGACCCGGACGGTCATTGCATCGAAGTTCACCAACCCAATGTTTTTGCTTGATTCAGTAACAAATCACTTTAGGAGACAAAGATGTCATTTAATTTCAAAACCAGCCAAAAGCCACAAGATTCCAGCCGTCGTGAAATTTTGATGGGTATGGCTGGCGTGGCTGCAACAACACTGGTGCCTGGTGCCGTCCTGGCGCAGGGGGCGGGCAAGATCACTATGAAAATCGCGATCACATTGCCAGAGAGTCATCCCACACCAGTCGCATTGAAGGCCGCCTGTGCTGAAATTTTGAAGGAATCAAACGGCCGTCTGAGCATTGATGTTTACACAAACGGGCAGTTAGGTAGCGACACCGACACGCTCTCGCAGGTTCGCTCGGGCGCCATTGATTTTGTCTGCACCGCTGGCTCTATCTACGGCAACCTGGTTCCTGTGGCAGCCATCAATTCCATTGCCTTTGCGTTCCCGGACTATGCAACTGTTTGGAAGGCGATGGATGGTGATCTTGGTGGCCACATGCGCGCCGCTTTCGATAAATTCAATTTGGTCCAAGTCGGCAAAGTGTTTGACCACGGATTCCGTCAAATCACCCACTCCACCAAGCCGATTACATCGCCTAAAGACCTCGTAGGCATGAAGATTCGCGTGCCAGCGACACCGCTGTGGACATCCATGTTCAAAGGATTGGATGCCTCACCAGCCACAGTCCCAATTGGCGAGCTTTACACCGCACTTCAAACCAAAGTGGTGGATGGTCAAGAAAATGCGCTGCCAACCATCGATGCCGTCAAGCTCTACGAAGTTCAGAAGTACTGCTCTTACACATCACACATGTGGGAATACTTCTCACTGGTCGGTAACAAAAGAAGCTGGAATGCATTACCAGATGATTTGAGGGCATTGGTCACTCGAGTCTTTGAATCGCAAGCGCTCAAGCAGCGCACTGCACACGATACGCTGAACGCCAGCCTGGAAACCAAACTCAAAGGCCAAGGTATGCAGTTCAACCGACTGGATACCAAGCCTTTCCGCGATTTGTTGCAAAAGTCAGGCTATTACGTTGAATGGCAAAAGAAATTTGGCCCAGAGGCATGGGCATTGCTTGAGAAGTACAGCGGCAAGCTGGCTTGAGTATCAAGGGCCATCAACTGGCCCTTTTGCGCTTACGTTTGCAGGCATGTCGATATTTTTTCGATGTGCCTGCTGACTCGTTTAAGCCTATTGCTTATTAAGAATGTATGAGACCCCTATGACCAGCCCTGACGCCATCACCGCATTGTTAGCGCAAGAGCATTCTGCAGCGCCTGCAGAGACCGCGTTCAATCGCATTCTTTCCAAATGGATGATGCCCTTGGAAGCACTTTGCGCAGCCCTGATGGTCAGTATCGTTGCTATGCTTTTCAGTGGCGTCATTGCACGCTATGTATTTTCTCGACCCGTTGGGTGGATCGATGAGGCTGTTTCGATCGCCTTCATTTGGGTTGCGATGCTGGGGGCGGTCATTGCCATGCATCGCAATGAACACCTCAGATTGTCGATGTTCGTTGACAAGCTATCCGAGAATTTGCGAGGGCTGGTACATGCTTTTGCCCTTGCCGCAATAGGCGCATTTTTGATCGGTCTAATTGGCCCTGCTATTGAGCACGTTGAAAGCGAATGGGTTGTTAACTCTCCATCTCTTGAGATCCCCAGTGGCATCCGGGTTACTGCGATTGCTGCAGGGATGATCCTGATGCTGATGGTCATCGGTGCGTATGCGTTAAAAACGGTTTCGAAAAAACATCTTTCAATTGCAATAGTAGGCGTTGGATTGTTTGTTTTTCTTTGCTCTAAAATTTCGCCGCAAATTGCACAGTTGGGATTGATCAATATCCTGCTCTTCTTGTGCGGTCTGGTGGCACTTTGTTTGGTCTCTGGCGTTCCCATTGCCTTTTGCTTTGGCATTGGTGTGATGACGTATTTGGCGTTCAGTAGCAATATTCCATTGGTCGTGATTGTTGGTCGCATTGATGAGGGGATGGGCAATATTGTTTTGGTCTCTGTTCCAATTTTTGTTCTATTGGGCTGTGTGCTCGATGCGACTGGAATGGGCAAAGCCATTGTCGATCTTCTGGCATCGATGATTGGTCACGTCAAGGCTGGCATGTCATATGTTCTTTTGGCATCGCTTTTCATCGTGTCTGGAATTTCAGGCTCCAAGGTTTCAGACATGGCGACGGTTGCCCCTGCACTTTTTCCTGAAATGCGCAGACGAGGAAATAAGCGATCTGAAATGGTCGCACTGTTAGCTACCGGTGCCGCCATGGCGGACACAGTTCCCCCAAGCATCGTCTTGATTGTTTTGGGTTCGGTCGCTGGTGTCTCAATCGCTGGCTTGTTTGAAAGTGGATTTTTTGTAGCCATGGTTCTTCTTTTGGCGTTGCTTGTACTGGCAAGATGGAAGGCGCGCAATGAGGACACAAGCCAAATCAAGCGGCCAAGTATGAAAATCATTGGCCGACTGGCTTTGATCGCTGCGCCTGCGTTGGTGTTGCCATTTTTGATTCGCAGTGCCGTTGGGGGTGGCGTTGCAACCGCCACCGAAGTTTCCACCATTGCAGTGTTGTACGCGATGATGATTGGTCAGGTGCTTTATGGCGGTATTGGCTGGAAGCGGCTGTATGCCATGCTTGTCGAAACAGCCGCCCTCAGCGGTGCCATCCTTCTAATCCTGGGCACGGCCTCTGCCATGGCATGGGCTATTACGCAAAGCGGGATCGTGCAACAACTGTCCTTGTTTTTGACCACATTGCCAGGCGGATGGATGGCCTTTATGGCGGTGACTATCATCGTATTTTTGATACTGGGCTGTCTTCTTGAAGGACTTCCAGCCGTGTTGCTGCTGGCGCCAATCATGTTCCCAATTGCTAAGAAGCTTGGGATCAACGAAATTCACTATTCGATGGTTGTCGTCTGTGCAATGAACGTTGGCCTGATGATGCCGCCGATTGGCGTTGGCTTTTACATTGCATGCCGTATTGGAGACGCGAAACCAGATGATGTCATTGTCGCGATTTGGCCTTACATCGCGGCTTTACTGGTTGGCGTCATCGTGATCGCTGCAATACCTTCCCTGTCGACATTCATGCTTTGATCTGACATCCAAGGTCACTGCACATGAATGTCTTTATCACTGGCGCGAGTGGATACATCGGAGGATCAGTCGCCATCGCAATGATCAAAAATGGACACAAGGTCCGTGGATTGACGAGAAGCTGTTCAAGCGCTCAGCAGCTCATGACTTTAGGTATTGAACCCGTTATGGGTGAGCTTGAAGACGCGGAACTGCTTGTTCAAGAAGCTTGCAAAGCAGATGCAGTTTTCAACACTGCAAATGCTGATCACTTGGGTGCTGTTGAAGCGTTGATCGCAGGGCTAAAAGGAACTGGAAGGGTGCTGATTCACACCAGTGGAACAAGCATCATCGGCGACGATGCCCGTGGTAATTTTTGTTCGGATGCCATTTATTCGGAAAATTCGACTTTGGTGATTGACCCCAGGAAGCAGGCGCGTCGGGACATTGATCTGCGAGTCATTGAGGCTTCCAAGCTGGATATCAGGTCTGCTGTCGTAGCTCCTAGCTTGATTTATGGATATGGAAAAGGGATCAACAAACAAAGCATACAAATTCCATTTCTTTCAAAGAACGCTTCTGACAATGGTGCCGTTCAAATTGTCGGAAAAGGGTTGAACACTTGGTCCAATGTTCATATCGACGACCTGGTTGATTTGTATTTGTTGGTGGCAGAGAAATGCAAGGGTGGTTCGCTGTATTTCGCCGAAAACGGTGAAGCCTCCTTTATTGAAATTGCCAAGTCAATATCAAAACGTCTTGGCATTCATGCAATAGAGCATCTCGACCCTGAGTTCGCAGTGGAGAAGTGGGGCATGGCCAGAGCACTGTTCTCATTTGGCAGCAATAGCCGAGTCCGTTCTGTACGTGCTCGCGAAGATTTGGGCTGGAATCCGAAAAATCATTCGGCACAGCAATGGATTTTGAATGAAATGAAGATCTACCCCTAAGCAGATTTTCGAAAAAGGAACGTATTGATATGCTGTTAAAAAATAAGGTTTGCATCGTTGCTGGAGCAGCATCCTTGCGAAGTATCGGCTATGCAACGGCTGAGCTTTTTGTAGAGCACGGGGCAAAAGTGGTTGTAACCGATGTGAACATGAATGCAGTTGTACTTGCATCAATCAAAGAATCAATCGAGAAGAAGCTTGAACGTACCGCATTGATAGATGGGATTCAATGCGATATCAGCAACCGTCAAGACTGCGATGCCTTGGTTGCGAAAGTAGTGTCTATTCATGGTCACCTCGATTGCCTGATAAATTCAGCTGGCATTGTTAAATCCAAGCCCATTCTGGATATCTCTGAAAGTGAGCTTGATCTCATGCTCGATATCAATCTCAAGGGTGCATTTTTTCTTTGTCAAAGTGCCTTGAGAGTTTTTGAATTGCAGCGCTCAGGCAACATCGTTAACGTGGCTTCACTCGCAGCACAACGAGGTGGTGGCTTGGTTGGAGGGTCGCATTACGCTGCGTCCAAGGGTGGCATGCTGAGTTTGACGAAAAGTATTGCGCGTGAGTTCGGCGCCTTAGGTATTCGTGCCAACTCTATTTGCCCAGCCATGATTGACACGCCCATGCTGGATGGGCTCTCTGAAGAGCGGCTTAAGGCAATCATTGATGCGATTCCCCTCAAGCGCATTGGATCTACGCGTGAGATGGCCGGCGCTTGTCTTTACCTTGCTTCAGATTTGTCGGGGTTTGTGACGGGCGCGACGCTTGACGTCAACGGCGGAACCCATATTCATTGATTTTCAAAAAATTCTGGGGTCAACGATGATTCTTGAGGTTGCTGACATTCGAGTCAAGTCTGGTCTAAACGATTCTTTTGAGAAAAGTGTTCAATTAGCACTCGACACAATTTTTCCTAAGGCGAAAGGTTTTCTTCATCATGAATTTCGCCGTTGCATAGAAACACCTGATCGGTATTTGCTTCTCCTGACGTGGGCTACGCTTGAGAATCACACCGTGGATTTTCGCGAATCTTCGCTTTATACAGAGTGGCGATCTCTGGTGGGCGACTTCTTTGCTCAACCACCGATTGTTGAGCATTTTTTAGAGTTGGTTGATTGTTAATGACTGTCTCAGTAGTGTCCTAACGTTGTCACATTCCAGAAACATCTTGTCTGCCTGATGCTTGAATTAGTGTCAGGTCTTTAATCGAGTTGCAGATTCAATGGTTTGATAATTCGCTCCCACCGGCGGGTGTGGTCATCAATCAGTCCGCCAAACTGAGCTGCTGAAAGTTGGGGGGCTGTTGCCCCATTGGCGATCAGGCGTTCCTTGATCTCTGGTGAATTGAGTAAATCATTGACCAGTTTGTTCAGCCTTTCCACCACAGTTGTTGGTGTACCCGAAGGTGCCACCAAGCCATACCAAGAATAGGCGACCATATCGGGTAGACCTGATTCCTTGAAGGTTGGCAAGGAGGGCAAAAGCGGAGACCGGGTATCAGATGAAATTCCCAGACCTTTAAGTGAGCCGTTTTGAATGCGGGGGATAGCGGTCGCAATGGCGTCAAAGTTGAGTTGAACATGTCCAGCCAGAAGATCATTGGTTGCAGGCCCAGCCCCCTTATAGGGAACATCTGGAATATCCACCCCCGTCATGCGTCGATACATTTCGTCCACAAAATGAGTCGATGATCCTGTACCCAACATGGCAAAGTTCAGTTTGCCTGGGTTGGCGCGCGCAAGGCTCACCAGTTCTGTAGAGTCTTTGGCTTGAACCGAAGGATGCGCGACCAATACGAATGGGGTCAGCCCGGTCAATGCCACGGGCCTTAAATCGGCGGGTTTGAACGGCATTTTTTTGAACACCAACGGATTGGTGCTCAGAGTACTGGTTGTGGCCATCAGCAAGGTATAGCCATCGGCAGGAGACTTAGCGACAATTTCTGCACCCAACATGGTGGACGCACCAGGCTTATTTTCAACGATGACGGGTTGTCCAAGTTTCTCTGACATACCCGTTGCCAGCATTCGAGCCAATATATCGGTGAATCCGCCAGCAGCATAAGGTACTACGATGCGCAGAGCCTTTTCAGGCCAAGCCGCCTTCGCTGAAGCAGGTAAGCAGGCTGCAGCCAATATTTGCAAGCAATTGCGTCGACTGATCATTGAGCGTCTCCTAATTGAGCCATGAGTAATTTGGACAACCCGGATTTTTTAGATCCTGTATTCAGAATGTCATCCTTGATTTCAACAAACAACTCAGTCGATCTTCAGCCCAGCCACTTTGGCCAAGCCTTGCCAAGTTTCCACATCTTTCTTTACAGTAGCTGCAAATTGGTCTGCCGTCTTGATCGGCGGTTTCGGCATGTTGTTACTGGCAAATTTTTGGATGACTTCATCAGTTGCCAATATGCGATTGATTTCCTGGTTCATCCGGTTGATCAAACTTTGTGGCGTACCCGCAGATGTAAACACGCCATACCATCCATCGGTATCAAACTTGAAACCCTGCTCTGACAAAGTGGGCAGATCGGGCAGTGCGGGGCCCCTTGAAGAACCGGTACATCCCAGTCCAACCAAACGACCGGACCGGATATGCGGCACAGGTGATGCAATGTCGACAAAGCCAACACTGATGTTGTTTGCAAGCAGGTCTGTCAGGGCAGGCAAGACCCCTTTATACGGAATATGCGGCATGAAAATTTGGTAATGGGCCTTGATGCTTTCCATGGCCAGTTGACCGCTGGATCCATTTCCCCAGGATGCGTAGTTCAGTTTTCCAGGGTTAGCTTTTGCATACCGCACCATATCGTCCAAGTTTTTGAAGCCCGTGGAAGGATTAGCGACCAGCAGAAAACCCGAAAGTCCGATTTGTGCCACGGGCGCAAGGTCCTTGACCGTGTCATAGGGCATTTTGGGTTGAAGAATCGGGTTAATGGCAATGGACGATGAGGGCGAGAAGAGGAAGGTGTAACCATCCGGTTGTGCTTTGGCAACGGCATCATTGCCAATGATGCCGTTGGCACCGGCTTTGTTTTCAATGACGATGGACTGCTTGAGAGCTTCTTGCAAGGGGCCGGCCAACATCCTTGCAAAGATATCACCACCAACCCCGGCGGGACCTGGTACCACTATTTTTATAGGTCGGTTTGGCCAGTTCATGACATTGGCCGCGGTCTGGACCTGTGCTCGGCTGTCCATTGCAAACAGCGCTGTGCTGGCCAACAATGCGCGACGCGAGATGGAAGAATTTTTCATGCTTGTCTCCTTTGGGTGTGTTAAAAAATCAATATCAATTCAAGGTTTCGAAAACTTGAGCACCTAACGCAGTGCCGTGCACGGATAAATGGGCACCCAACTGAATGGATTGCAAAGTTTGGGCACTGCTCAATCCGATCTCAATGCCCTTACGGATGTGTTCTCTGAGCGCTTTCGGATTGAAGGCTGTAAAACAAGCATGCAACGCGATCTGCACGAGGCAACGTTCTGCTGGACTCAGGCCTTCCGTTGAGAACCCATCGGACATTAATGAATGCGTGAGCTCTGCATAACTCGGATCATTCCAAGCCAGCCAGTCAAAAGCACTTTCGCCTGAGACATTTTTGACATCTTGTGTCTGGGATATTTCTTCTGCAAGAATTTCGATTCCTTTCAGGGTGCACTCAATGCCCTGCCCAGCCACCAAGTGCAGTACATCAAAAATATCCTGTCGGCTTGCACCGACTTTGAGCGCTTTTTCCATATGAACCCGAAGCCCGGCTTCGAACAAATGGCTGGATGAAGCATCCAAACCCACATAAATCAATTCGATCATGCGTTCACTCAACGGGCCGGTTCGTGCAGGGTGTCCGGCATAGCGCGCGTAATTCTGAAGAAAGTGGGGTCTTTCGCGCAACAATGTATCGTTCCAGGGTCGCCAGTAGCCCCGCTCTCGTTCAAACTCATTCCTGATCTGGTCACGCATAAGGTCTTGTTCGCTCATCTTCGCACCCCGTGGTTATTTTGAGAAAGGCACAGTGTTTGCCCAGTGACATACTGAGCTTTTGTGCCTGCCAAAAAATGTAATAGTGGCAAAAACTGTAATGGCGTGATATTTTCAGCAACTTCGATGGCGTTGATCCGTAGTCCTTTTGCGCCCCATTCAACAGCAAGCGTTGAAACCAACATTTTTGCTGATGCCAAATCTCCTGCGTGCATCCACTGGACCGATCGGGAGGGTAAAAGAAGTGTCAGACTTGCTGGGCCCACATGACTTCGAAAGAAATTGATCGCGGCAATTTGAACCGCCTTGAGTATCTGCCCGGTTTTTGCAAGAAGTACAGAGCCGTCGATGACGCCTTCGTAAAAAGAATCAGATGATGTCCGCGATTCCGCTTCAAGGTCGTGCCTAACTTCTGCCCATCCATCGGAGGCGAGGGATACGGTTTTCAATCTTGGTAGCGACTCGGAAGGTGACAATGTATATTCCGCCAAGGCCAGTTTCTGACTACCGCCGTAAACCGACGAGCCACCACAGACCATGAGGTTCTCACCAGAAAATTGCGGTGGAGCTTGAGTCGCTAAAAAATAAACGGCTTCAGCTATTTCTGTGGGTTCCGCCATGCGGCCAAGCGGAACTTTGGCCAGCGCATCTGGGCCATGGAGTTTTCCACTCTCAACTAATTTTTGCACTAGTTCAGTACGCACAAAACCTGGTGCCAGCGATGTGACCGTCCAATCCGGTTTTGCAGCGGCCAAGGCGCGAGTTTGTTCCAGCAGGCCAGCTTTGCTAGGGCTGTAGAGGCCACGATTTGGAATGGCCCGTAAAGCGGCGCCAGATGTGAGGTTGACAATTCGGGCCCCCGGACGGAGGCGACTCTCGCAGGCGTCAACCATGCGTGCCGGTGCTGCCAGATTTAGGGCAACCAACTGAGAGGGGATTTCTCCGTCAAGCGGGTCCAAAGCACTGGCACCTGAATGTGACATGCCTGCGTTGTTGACCAAGGCGTCCAGATCGGGCATGTCCTCAAGAACAGTAAGGATTTCCGATTCATGGGTTAGGTCAATCTGAATGATGAGATGCCCATTGGCCTTACTTGATTCCAGTTCGGATTGCAACTGCTGAAGAGGGCCCAGGGCTCGATCAAGCAAGACGCAACGCCAATTTCTCTGAGCAAATAGCACCGCCGTTGCCCGCCCAATGCCTGAGGCCGCACCCGTGATCAGCACGGTGCCATTTGGTTTGAGGCAGGAGAGGCCAAGCATGGACATGTGCTTGTCAAATGTTGGTAAAGGTCACGCCGCCATCCAGCACCAAGGCTTGCGCGGTCATGAAAGCGGCGTCATCACTTACCAAAAAACAAATGCCCCGCGCGATGTCTTCAACGGTTCCCAGTCTGCCCAACGGGGTCCGAGCAACACGAAGTGCGTCACGGGTTGCATCGCGGTTACGCAGTGTGCCTTCGGTCGGCACAGCAGAGGGGCACACGGCATTGACGCGGATACGACGATGACCCAATTCAGCAGCGGCTGCGCGCGTTAAACCAAGCACACCGGCCTTGATGCCCGAATAGACCAAGGAGTTGAGTGTTGAGCGAAGAGCTGCCGTGGATGCGATATTCACAATAACGCCGCCACGTTGGGGGTCCATGACTGCAGCCGCTGCCTGAATCCCCCAAATGACCGAATTGAAGCCGACATCCAGCATCCTGTCCAAGGTTTCAGATTGAATATCGGGTATGGCCTGATAGCGTACCCATGCTGCGTTGTTAACCAGTACATCGAAACGGCCCCGGAATTCATATGTCTGTTGCACTGCGGCCGTAATGCCTTCACGACTGGCGATGTTTTGCACAACGCCAAAAGCCTGACCACCCGCTTCTGTGATTTCGTTCACCACAGGGTCCACAAACTCCGCCTTCAGGTCGTTCACGACCACTATGGCCCCGCGAGTGGCCAGTAAGCGCGCTGTTGCTCTGCCTATGCCGTTACCAGCGCCCGTGACCAGCGCCACACGGTCTTTCATATCCAGTTGCATGTCATTGACTCCCTATTGATTCCATGAACCGACGACCGATGTCTTGTGTCAATGCGCTGCCATCCCATGCTGCATCTATCTTTCGAACTTCGCGAAGTGCATGGTGCAGTGGAATGTCCCATGTGAAACCCATACCACCATGCAATTGGATTGACTTTTCGATGATGAAAGTCGCGTATTTCAAGTTTGTGGACAAGACCGGAAACGGGTCTCTGGTGGCTCCCCATTCATTCTCATTCAGTGCTCGGGCAATTGAAGTGCCGGCAGCCTCGTGGTAGAGCTTCATGCGCGATAACCAATGCCGAATCGCTTGTTTGGAAGACAGAGGCCGCTCAAATTGAACCCGTGTCGAGGTATGTTCCACCGCTGCGTTCAAAGCATATTCTGCTGCCCCATGCACCGTGGCCGCCATCAACAGAGCGCCATCGCGCCATAGGGCTTCTGTGGTGTTTTGATCAAGATACGAAACAACCGGACACTGAGTCACATTCAGCCATACTTGTGGGTTTTCAGGGTCCAGATTGCGGTCTGATTGCCGGGGGGCATCCAATACATCCAGCAAAACCGCCCCGGCCTGGTGGCGGACTAGAAGCCAGCGAGCATCTTGCACCCGGCGGGCGTGACCGATCCAGGTGTCCTCTGTGGAGCCTTGCCAAGCAATGGTGGCCAACTGCAATCCCAGTGCCAGGGACGATGCGATCTCACTGCCCGCAAAACAGCGCGCCAAAAGTATCTGTTCAGCCAAAGCGAAGCGCAGTCTTAGCCGACCGGCCGCCTGTGCAAGGGGAATTGCAAAACGCAGATCAAGCCCCAGTCCATTTGATTTCTCGCTCGTGCAAACCCCCAGCAATCCAGCCTCAGCCAGGGTGCTGCTCACCTGCCCGGCCTCGCCCTTTATCGCGTCTTGAATGGCAGCTTCTGCCGCTTCAGCAAACTCTTCAGGCCGAAGCCCGTCTTCTTGGTGGCTCATGTGCTTATTCCCTGGGCAGTCGCAAAATGCGTTGTGCGATCAAATCAAGCTGGATTTCCGAGGTGCCAGCGTAGATTGTTTCGGCGCGTGAGAAAAGGTAAGCATGGGTGAACTCTTGCTTGGCGCGTTGTGCCAGTTCACTGGAAGTGGGCGTTACTTGGCCGATGATGCTTTGAGCCAGTCCTGCGAAAGCTTGGTGGCACTCTGACCAGTAAAGTTTGGTCAGTGATCCAAGTGCTCCTATTTCGGCGCCTTGTAGCAGCCGTTCCACGGTGCGCTCGACCAGACCCTTAAGTCCATCAATTTCACCCAATACGTCGCCAATTCGCCGTTGGAAATAGCCATCCTCTAGAAGTTTTGACAGCTTGGAGTCTGAACGACAAGCACGCACCAGGAAACGAAGCTCTGATTCAAAACGCCAGGCCCGGTACATCCGATTCGTGGCACGCTCAATCGAAAGCACTCGAACGGCCGCATTCCAGCCTTCATCAGGAGCCCCTAGGCGGGCATAGTCTGGGACCAACACGTCGTCGAAAAATACTTCGGTAAATGACTCTTTACCATCAATTGACCTGATGGGGACAACGCGAATCCCCGGGGTGTTCATGGGCACTGCAAACATGAGCATGCCCCGGTGTTTGTCGGCAATCGTGCCAGTGCGCGTCAACAAAAGGCAGTAGTGGGCCTTGGCTGCACCACTGGTCCAGATCTTTTGACCGTTAATTCGCCAGTGGTCGCCCTCCGGGATGGCCCGGGTTCTGAGTCGTGCCAAGTCCGATCCGGCGTCTGGCTCTGAAAAGCCTTGGCACCAGTAGTTGTCCATATTAAGAATAGCAGGAAGAAAATTCGTTTTTTGTTCTTCGGTCCCTACGGTCATGATGATGGGGCCGGCAAGTTCCTTACCGATGGAGCTCACACTCTCGGGCATGAGCAATGCACCTATTTCTTTGTTCACAGCCAAGTGCTCTTTCAAGCTCAGGCCATGCCCGCCATATTCTTTGGGCCAGGTCATGCCCGCCAAGCCAGCCTTGTACATTTCAGATTCCCACTGACGAGACTCTTCAAGGGTTGGCGATCGATAGTCCAGGGTGTCTGCCCGCATGTGCAACGGTAAATGATCGGCTAACCATTTTTTTGCGTAGCTGCGATAGTTTTCCCGTTCCGCGGTCTGGTTTAAATCAATGATCATAGGAAGTCTCAGAGTCCTTTACGGACTTTTTTCATGCATAGGAATCATCAAGGCATCAAGTACGGCGACCCCTTCACCTCGTGGGCGAACAAGGATCGGATTGAGGTCGATTTCTGCAACCTGATCGCTGTACCGGCAGGCGAATTCTGACAATTTGGCCACCAGGCTCGCCGCTGCTTGCTGGTCCATTGGTGTCTGCCCGCGTACACCGTCAAGTAGGGGAAATAGCCGCAATGAGCGAATCATTTTTAAAGCTTCTTGCTCTGAAACGGGAGCCACCTGCACGCAAACATCGTGCAGTACCTCCGCATAAATACCCCCCATACCGATCATGACTACAGGGCCGAAAACCGGATCGCGTGAGATGCCAGCGATGAGTTCTATTCCACCTTGCAGCATGGGGGCGACCAGGATGCCTTCGACCCTTGCCGTTGGGGCATGCTGACTTACGTTGGACAAAATGCGACCGTAAGCTGCACGCACCGCTTCAGTATGGGACAGATTCAGTGCAACCCCACCTGCTTCGGTTTTGTGAGGAAGGTCTTTGGAAACCACTTTGAGAACCACCGGAAAACCCATAGCCTGTGCGGCTTCCACCGCCTCGTCCAAAGAACTGACTTGTCGCTCAACGGGTATGTCAAAGCCAGCTTCCGCCAATACCTTTTTAGCGCCGTATTCATTTTGAAACGCGATGGGTGGCAATGAATCCTGCTTGACGACCGTTGGACTTTCATAAGGCACAGTCGAGGCCAGTAGCTCTGACAATTTGACAAGACCCGCCATACCTCGCGCTGCAGCATCAATGGTTGAAAAAACAGGGATTCCGAGTTGACGAATCTGCTTCAATGCATCGTCTGGACCTCGACTGATCACAATCAAAACACGCTGCGGATAGCGCAAGCGCAAGGCCGTCATGGCTTCGATATAAATACCCCGTAGCCGGCTGCTGTAGAGAGCCAGAGACTGGAACAAAATGGTGACTCGCGCCCCGGAGTCTTCGTGAAGTGAAGACAGGACTTCAAGCAAGGTTTCGGGTTTGCTTGAAATTTGTGCGGAAGAATCAAGCGGGTTATTGGTGATTGCAGAAGGAAGAACTGCGTGAATTCTGTCCTGTGTGGCTTGGGACAGAGGAGGTAAGTCGATACCCGCCGAGCTCATGGCGTCAGCCATCATGATACAAAACCCGCCTGAGGCGGCAATCAAATTCGCCTCAGCGGTTCGTGGAAGTCGATCAGGAAGAAGTTGTTCTGCTGCAAGACCTATTTCCACCAGATCTTCGTGGGAGCCCACACGAAGCGCACCATGGCGACGAAACACCGCATCTATCACGTCATCCGATCCAGCCAGAGCGCCTGTGTGAGAGGCTGCAGCTGCTTGACCCAGTTCAGTGGCACCAATTTTCAAAACGAAAACCGGTGTTTTGTTTTTGCGCGCTATATCCAGTGCCCGGCGTAACCTGTTGCCATCGCGGCAAGTCTCCATACAGCACAAAATGACGCGCGTATGAGGATCGCAGGCCAATGCTGCAATGCCATCGGCCAAGTCCACATCGGCCTCATTGCCGGTGGTCAGCATTGCGCTGATACCCACACCGCGTTGGACGAGAATCTGCAAGGTATAGCTGCCAATGTTGCCGGATTGGGAAACGATGCCAATGCCTCCCGGCATGGGCATATGGTCTTCAAGTGCTACCGAAAATGAACCAATCACTTTGTTGGCAACACCCAGACTCCCCAGACAGTTCGGACCCAATAACCGCATGCCATGTGAGCGTGCGATGTCCGTCATTTCAGCCTGCCATTGCATGCCGGTTGGCCCCGCCTCAGAAAATCCAGAGGACAGCACCACCACAGCTTTGACGCCGCGTGTGGCGCAGTCACGCAGGGCTTTCACGGCGTGTTGTGCTGGCACAGCGATGACCGCCAGCTCAGGAGCTTCCGGGGTATCGGCAAGGCATGTATAGGCCTTCAGACCTTGAATTTCTCCACCCTTTGGGTTGATGGGGTAAATGCTGCCTGAATAGCCATATTTGCGCAGAAGATGAATTGGTCGTCCGCCGATTTTGGAGATTTCAGAGGAGGCACCGATGACGGCCATGCTGCGTGCATGGAAAAAGACATCCATACCCTCGCCAGGCGCACGATGAATTGGCTCGGACATGGCTCAGCGGCCTTTGAATTGAGGGGCTCTTTTTTCGATAAAGGCCAAACGTGCCTCACGGGCATCTTCTGTCTTGGACAGCGCCATGGTGAATTCCTGCTCGAAACGGTAGGCATCACGTTGCGGCATGACATCAACCATATTGGCCGCGCGCTTAGCGTAAATCAGTGCCAATGGAGCTTTTGAGGCGATTTCATAGGCCAACTCCATGGTCACCGGCAACAGTTGTTCGATGGGAAGTACATCCTCAATGACGTTGCGGCGTAGCAAATCTGCTGCTGTGAGCCTTTGCCCGGTGAAGAACATGCGTCGGGCAGTCGATCGCCCAAACAAGGTGCGCAGCATGGATGCGCCCCCGGCCAGGCCGACATTGATTTCGGGCATCCCGAAAGTGGCATTTTCCGAGGCGTAAAGAATGTCACAAGAGGCCGCCAAACCCAAACCAGCGCCAAGTGCTGCGCCATTGACTGCGGCAATCACTGGCTTGGCGCATTCCCGGATGGCATTCCCCGTTTCACGGGTGATGCGGTTGTGTTCCAGGAAATCGCCTGGAATATCGTTGTTCGGTCTGTCCTTCAGGTCGGCCCCTGCACAAAAAACACTGCCGTTGCCTGTGAGTACGGCGCACATAATGTCCTCACGGGCAGATATTTCATCAAATACAGCGACGAGTTGATATCGCATTTCCCTATTAAGGGCGTTCACGGGAGGCCGATCCAGCGTGACCAATGCGACTTTGTTATTGACGTCCATCCGTACGCATTTTTCGCTCATGCGACACCTCCGTTTGTGTTGGAAATTGGAAGATCGAAATCCTGGAGGATGTCCAGGCTGAGTGCGGCGGTTTTCACCATGGGATTAATTGTCAAAATATGTCTCCTGTTGCCAGATTTTCGGGCTGCTGTGTTGAGTAGTTTGGATGAATTTTAGGGAGGATGCTGCTCACAATTCCAGCTGAATACTTGAGACTGTTCTGCATAAAAATATGCAGTCCAGTGGGTCGAGGCCACTAAGATTAAATGCATGATCCAAGAGCATATTTTTTAAAACCATGACACGCCCTGACCACCAGGAAAACGCGCAATTTCTGATCCCCGATGAAATTCACTGCTTCAGTCATGAGAAATCTGCGTTGGGTGAGTGCCCACTTTGGGATGTGCGAACCGAGTCGGTTTGGTGGCTAGATTGCCGACGAGGTGTGATCCATAAAAAGCATACGCGCACGGGATCGCATGTTCAGTTGGAATTGCCTGCACCCCTCGGCAGTGTGGCCTTCAACATGGATGGGCGACTGGTTGTTGCGCTCAAAGAGGAGATTGCTCTGCTTGACCCTGAAACCGGCCAGATTCAGCGTCTTGGGCGTCTTGATGAGCAGCACCCCAACTTAAGGTTTAACGATGGTGCAGCGCTTCCGGATGGCCGATTTTTGGTCGGCACAATGCACACCTTCCGTCTACCTGGGGAGAAGGCGTTGGGTGGCTTGTACATGGTGGAGACCGATGGGCATATGAGCTGTATTGACCGAGGTCTTGGGGTCGTAAATGGTCCGGTTGCGCACCCATTTACAGGAGTGATCCATGTCGCAGACAGTGAAGCCCGTCAAATTTATAGGTACACCCATACTGATGAGGAGCACTGGGAACGACAAATATTTGTGGATACGCAAGCACTTGAGTCTTCACCAGATGGTTGTTGTTTCGATGCCAAGGGAGGACTCTGGACTGCCCTGGTTCGCAAGGGACAATTGGCGCGTTTTGATGACCATGGGCAACTAACCCATTTAGTGCGCGTACCGCTGACCCATCCTACTGCGCTCTGCTTTGGCGGCGATGAGATGACAGACCTCTTCGTTACATCGATCAGTGACAGTGGTCGTTTGCGAGCAGATGGTCCATGGGATGGTCATGTGCTGCGCTTGCGCGGATTGGGATTTCAGGGTGTCGAACGTCCTATTTGCCGAATTCAGCCTTCATTGGGTTGACGCACCAGACGGGAGAGGTCGTTTTCCAGGATATCAAAGCGGTTTCCCTCCCCGGACAATTGGGCCGCGACGAAATCCATAAATAGTTGAATCTTGGCTGGAATCAGGGAAGTGTCGGAAATCGTGGCGTACATCCCGGCTTCCATGCTGGTGTTGTTTGCTTGATACTCAGGCAGCACATGAACCAAGGTTCCGCGCGCCAGATCGCGATGAACAATGTAGTCATCCAGTAGGGCGATGCCTTCTCCAAGTCGGGCCAATTCCAGTAATGCGAGCCCATTGTTGGTGAGTTGATGGGGCGTGAAAGTTTGTTCCTCAAAATGGTCTGCCTTTCGGAAATTCCAGGTGTATGAAACGCCGGGAAGCATATAGGCCAGACAGTTGTGTTTAAGGAGGTCCAAGGGCACTTCAGGGGCTGGATGCGATAACAAATATTCTGGCGAAGCCACCAGATACCGCTCAATTTTGAACAAGATGCGTCTTTTGACGCCGGCTTCCACTGGGGGGGTAATCCGGAAATCCATGTCAATGAGCCCTTGCCGAAGGTCGGCGGGGGTCTCGGACAGTGTCAGCTCGATCTTGATGTCCGGGTATTGACTTCTAAATCGGGAAATCAACAAGGGCAGCACCCGAACCCCGAACATCGTGCGGGAATGCACGCGCAGGGTTCCTTTAGGCGCTTGTCTTATGGCCGTTATGTTCGTGTGTGCCTCGTGGATGCTGCTCAGGATGCTTTCCAGGTGCCGAGCGTATTCCATACCGGATTCCGTGAGCATGATTTGGCGGGTGGAGCGCAGCAGAAGTTTGACTCTCAGTGTCTCTTCTATATCTGCAATCATGCGTGAAACAGCAGTTGCTGAAATTCCGAAATGACGAGCGGTTTCAGAAAAACTTTTGGTGTGGGATACAGAAAGAAATAACTCCATAGCACGCAGGCGATCCATAAATCCTCACTTTTTTGCAGAACAGTTTGTCGATTTCTGTGCATTCTCAAGCAGGCATTGCACTTCTAAAATTTGCAACATTGAGAAGATTCATTTTAAAGGAGACAGTCATGGAATTTGGTGTTTTTCTTCTGGCTCAGCAACGTGGTTATCACCAGACTTCACAGCAGGTGATTCATAACTCCATCGAACAGACAGTGATGGCTGAGCAGGCCGGGTTCGGTTCAGCTTGGTATGCCGAGCACCATTTCAACAATTACTCCCTGTCCCCCTCTCCGCTCATGACCATTGCGCATGTGGCGGCAAAAACCAAGAAAATTCGGCTTGGGACTGCGGTGTGCATTTTGCCGCTGTACCATCCGGCACGTCTGCTGGCTGAAATTGGTTTCGTAGACACTGTCTCTAATGGGCGGCTCGATTTGGGCGTGGGCTCAGGCTATCAAGAATTTGAGTTCGAGCGGTTTGGCGTCAACATTGCCGATTCTGGGGCCATATTCAATGAATTCTTGGACGTTCTGCCTATGGGGTTGTCCCAGAAGACATTCGAGTACCACGGTAAATATCTTGATATTCCGCCAAGTTCCATCGCAGTACGCTGCATTCAGCAGCCAGCACCACCTATTTGGATCACTTCGGGCAACCCCGTGACCTTGGGACGGGGCGTCCGCGAGAACCACAATTTGTTTGTAACGGCCTTGCTGGGGGGCAATGAGGCCATGACGAGTCTTCGCGCGCGATTGGACAAAGTGGCTGAGGACAATGGCAAAAATCTCGATAACGATGTGAATTTTGGCTTGTTGCGTTGCGCTTATGCCTCCGATAAAAAAGCCGAAGTTGATTCATATTTGGATAATGCGCGCTTCCAACGACGCATATCCGAGAGCCTGAAGTTCCGCCGTGCGCAGACCGAAGATGGCTATATGGTGCAAGAGGTTCCTTCTTCGACAGAGTTGAGTTTTGACGAAATGCGACATAACTTGCCCGTGGGATCCGTCAACCAGGTCATCGACAAAATGCTGCAGGAAATCAGTATTCTCAAGCCCAAGACCATTGCGATTCAGACACAGCTTGGGGATTTTGATCAAAAGACCATGCTCAAGCAAATCGAGCTCTGGGGAGCAAAGATCATTCCTGCTATCCGTAAGGAATTGGCTGAGCTGACGGTGGCCGCTTGAGGCAGCCAGGATGAGAATTCATCTTTCCAATGCGGGTTACGTTCGGCTCAACGAATCATCTGACTTTCGGCGTCTGGATGTTTTGGTAGACCCGCAATCCAGTGAAATGCTGGAAAAGTCCATATGCAGCCTCGGTTATCGTGAAGATGAGCAACACATACGCGTAGCGCCATCTGTGCTGCGTTTCATGTCGGGAATGGGCGGACACGCCGATTGGGAAGAGGGCTTTGCTCGCATGATGGCTCATGCAGTTCACCATGGTTGGGTGAATGAACAGGGCGATATTCGGGTTCATTTGGTGAAAGAATCAATCGATACATTGGTCTCTGTTGCCGATTTCAAGGAAGCCATGCGGGCGTTGCCCTCAGGCATCTGTGCCGTCACAACCGGCCAAGGTCACGATATTGCTGGCATGATTGTTTCTAGTCTGACCTCGGTTTCTGCCGAGCCGCCCATGATTTGTTTTTTTGCACATCAAACCTCTTCGTTCATTGATCCTTTGCTACAAAGCGGTGGTTTTGTAGCCAATGTTCTTGGGGAAGAGCATCACGACGTGATGTCAAATTTCTTGCGATCACCCCAAGGGCCAACTCGATTTTCAATAGGGAGTTGGACACAGGGAGCGTATCAGCGGCCAGTCTTGTCGGATGCGATGGCCAGTCTGGAGTGCGATATTGTTTGGACTCAAGCACTGGGGACACATCACCTGATCGTTGGCAAGGTGCGCAAAACAGCCTGCTCTAAAGCAACACCCGTTGTTCATTTCAATGCAGCAACACACCGCATTGCTGCTGTGGGTTGAAAAAGTCAGAAGATACTTCTCGTGCAGGCGCCTTTTTTATGGAAAAAATCATGCTTGAAACGATACTTTGAGGTTTCGTCATGAGTACAAAAAAGACATTCGATGGTGGTGCACTAAAAGGCTGTGTGGCGGTCGTGACAGGTGCATCAGGCGGTATTGGCAATGCCATCGTCAATCGTCTTTATGCGATGGGTGCAGTTGTGGTGGAGGCCGATATCGCTTTTACGGATGAAACACTGCAACCTGAGCGACGCTTGAAAATTGAATGTGATATTGCCAAACCAGAATCCGTGCAAGCCATGGCGGATTTTGTCCGTGGACATTTTGGCAGGTGCGACGTTCTGGTCAATAACGCTGCTATCAGCGCGGCTCCCGTTGCATTAGAAAATTTTCCTATAGAACTTTGGGATCAGATGTTGACCATCAACCTTCGCGGCGCATTGCTGTGTGCTCAGGCCATGGTCCCTATGATGTTCCAACGGGGCAACGGAAGCATCATCAACATCGCTTCAATTGCTGCGCAGGTAGCTACCCGAGTAGGTGCCTACGGCACTGCAAAAGCAGGCGTAATAGGACTCACGCATCAAATGGCCGTTGAGTGGGGCCCACGTGGCATTCGCACAAATTCAGTCAGTCCCGGAATGATACGAACGCCCTTGTCCGAAGCGCATTACCGGGCTGAAAACGTGCATAACCAGCGAGTGGCAAAAATCCCCTTGCGCAAGATTGGGCAGCCTGATGACGTTGCAGGCGCTGTCGCTTTTTTTGCCAGTGATGCTTCGAGTTATATCAATGGTCAGGATCTGGTGGTTGATGGTGGTTTTCTCAAGGCCACTCTTGCCAACACTTACTGATTCGTGTGCTCAGGCCATGTCCAGTCTGGATGCATTGTCTGCACTCAACTATTTGAGTTAACTGAATCTCTTGCTCAAGAATCAACCTAGATGATCCGAAACCCTGAAAATTTTCAACAATTCCTGGCTTCGATCAGGAATTTTGTCCGTGCCGAGTGCCTTCCCCTAGAAGAGATGGTGGATCGAAACGACGAGATTCCCGAAGAACTCGTTGACCGGATGCGCGTTATGGGATTGTTTGGGCACAGCATCCCTGAAATTTATGGTGGTGCGGGCCTGACAACAGAGGAGTTGGCCATGGTGAACATAGAGGTTTCACAGGTGGCTACTGCATTTCGTGCACGTTTTGGGGGAAACACAGGCATCGCATCAGAGTCGCTGGTCGTGGATGGTACGCCCGAGCAAAAAGAACGATGGCTTCCGCTGCTTGCCAGCGGGCGAGTGACGGGTTGTTTTGCACTGACAGAACATGAAGCTGGGTCGGATGCGACAGCGTTAAAAACCATGGCGCTCAGAACGGGTGATGACTTCATCATCACAGGGAAAAAATGCTACATCACCAATGCCCCGATTGCCGATCTTGTTACCGTCTTTGCGCGCACAGATCCTTACAGCACGGGTGCAAATGGCATCTCCGCATTCTTGATTGAACGAGGGACAGCAGGTTTAAGCACGCCTCCTGCTTACCGCAAACTAGGTCAACATGGCTCCCCGGTTGGCGAGGTCCTATTGGAGCAAGTGCGTGTACCCGCCAGCGCGATCATCGGTGGTGTTGAAGGGCAGGGCTTCCGAACGGCAATGAAGACGCTCAACAAGCAGCGGATCAATCTGGCGGGCTTATGTGTCGGACCGGCCCTCCGTTTGGTGTCAGAAATGGTCAATCGTGCCCGGACCCGGGAACAGTTTGGGAAGTCGATTGGAGAGTTCCAACTTGTTCAACAAATGATTGCCGAAAGCAATACCGAGGTTCATGCTGCCCGCGCCCTCGTTCTGGAAACTGCCAGAAAGCGGGATGCAGGGGGCGATGTCACGATGGAAGCCTCAATGTGCAAACTGTTTGCGTCGGAGGTTTGCGGCAAAGTGGCTGACCGGGCTCTTCAGGTTTTTGGAGGTGGCGGTTACATTGCAGACAACGTGGCGGAACGCTTTTATCGGGACGTCAGACTCTTTAGACTTTACGAAGGAACGTCCCAGATTCATCTGGTCAACATTGCCAAGCGCACCTTGGCTGCTGCTGATGCTGGTAGGGCTTTATGAGCTATTCAACCGTCAATTCATTTAGCCATTGGAGCGGTGATGTCCATATCCAATAACGAAAATTCACCTTTGCCATTAAGTGGATTGAGGGTCATCGAGTTTGGACAATTTATTGCGGTACCCGCTGCGGCACAGGTGCTTGCTGATCTGGGGGCGGATGTCATCAAGATCGAGGCGCCGTCCGGTGATCCTGCTCGCCATTCGGGTTGGACCAGTGATTTGGCCGGCCCCATGTTCACCGCCTACAACCGGGGGAAGCGTTCGGTTGTTCTGGATCTTCGTTCAGAGCTTGGGCGTGACAATGCGCTAAAACTTGCTCTCAGCGCGGATGTTGTTTTGCAAAATGCACGGCCTGCCTCTATGGAAAAACAAGGACTGGGTTCAGCCCGACTGCTGGCGCTTGCCCCTCGGCTTGTGTATGGACAGGTGAGTGGGTTTGGGCGAAGTGGTCTGGCGAGTACTCGCCCGGGGCTGGACATTGCTGCACAAGCTGAAAGCGGGATGATGAGCCTTAACGGAGAGTCGGGTCGCGATCCGCTTCGGGTTGGGTTTACGGTGGTAGATACTCTTGCGAGCCAAACACTCACAAATGGGGTATTGGCCGCGCTTCTCCGCAGGGTGCGCACGGGCAAGGGCGGTTTAGTTGATGTATCGCTCATTGATGTGGCCGTTGCATCCATTTCCAATGCCTGGGCAGAATACCGTTTAAGCGATGTGATGCCGTTACGCAAGGGCAATGGGCAACCCAGTATGGCTCCTGCGGCTGATGTTTTAAACACACAAGATGGTCAGGTGGTTCTTTCGGCCTATACACAAGACCACTTTTCCAAATTGTGCCAAGTGATCGGGAAGCCCGAGTTGATCATGGACCCCAGATTTTCTAACAACCAGGCACGCGTGAAGCACCGTGTTGAACTGTTGCAGATATTGGGAGACTTGTTGAAAAAGATGCCCTCAGAGACATTTTGCGAATTACTTAACCAGGGCGGTGTCGTAGCTGGCGTTGTTCGAAACATGGCCCAAGTCAAACCTGGTCAAGCGGGCGTGTCAGACGATCTTTTTGTCGAAGTCGTCTCCGGTCAACGGAAGGCCGTATTCATTCCCGGTCTGCCCATGAACCTCGATGGATTTTGCCGAGTTCCAGGCCGCCTACCTGATTTGGGTGAACACACGGATGAAGTTCTTTCTGAGTTGCAGTCATAGCCTGCTGACGGCATCTTGAGTTCAACCGGTCGACGCAACACCAATCTGATTGAATGTTGGTTTCGAAGGAGCTCAATATGGCGCAAATGGGTAGGCCGGGACTTTCTGCAAAGCAGAATAAAGATCTGTAGTCGAGATGGAAAGATGGCCAATCTTTAACGGAGATCGGCCGAGCCCTTGGAAAGCACCCCGAATCAATTCATGGCGTGCTGTCGACAAACGGTGGAATCGTGCCCCGCACTAGGACCAGATGCGCGCATAGCTTGACACTTGAGCAACGAGAAGAGATCTCAAGAGGCTTGATGGCTGGAGACTCTATGCGCCAATTGGCTAAGCAACTCGGTCTCTCTCCTTCTACTGTCAGCCGTGAGATCGCCCGCAATGGCGGCAGGTGCGCCTATCGCGCAGCCATCTCAGATGCGCGCGCATGGGAGCGAACCCTGCGCCCAAAGCAATGTGTTCTGGCTGGAAATAGCAGTCTGCGGGAGATCGTTGCACAAAAGCTGCAAGAAGATTGGTCGCCGCAGCAAATCGCAGGATGGTTGAAGCGCACGTATCAAAATGACAGTGCTATGCAGTTATCCCATGAAACGATCTACCGAAGCCTATTCATTCAGGCTCGAGGGATTCTGAATAAAGCGTTGATCTCTCACCTACGAAGCCGGTGCATGATGCGACGCGGAAAGCACTCAACAACTGCAGGGCAACCACGTGGGCAGATCGTTGATGCGGTCTCAATTAGCGAGCGTCCTGCTGAGGTCGAGGACCGAGCAATTCCCGGACACTGGGAAGGTGACTTGACCTGTTTGACGACAATTACCTTGGCCGGTTGACGACAACTATGTTGGCCGGTTAGAGGCCTGTTCCGGGCGGGTCCGGGAGGCGGGGCTACCGTTGAGCCTTCGAGACAAATCG
>CAJBLW010000040.1 GCA_903953985.1 uncultured Burkholderiales bacterium | reverse complement strand
TTTGGCCACTCGACTGACCGCCAGTTCACTTTGTTGGCGCTGTGAACGCGCCATGTCCATGAGCAGGTTTTGCGAGGCCTCGGGCAATGCGTGCACTTCGGCCACAAAATCGGGCACGCTCACGTACTGCACATGCACCTCAGTCTCGGCCACAGCATCGACCGCGTGCGGCAAGCCCAGCAAGCCCGATGCAGCCTCCAGCCAGAATGGACCTTCCACCACGCCCAGCTGGTGCACCATTTGGCCATCCGCCATCACCCCCAGCAACACGCGCCCCTGCATCACATGCACGATGCGGTCTACCGCGTCGCCTCGGTGCAGCAACACAGTGCCTGCTAACACGGGGGCTGCGGGCTTGGACGAAGGGGGCAAAGAGGTATCCAACATGATGGACCCCAATGTGCCAGAGCCTGAAGGCCAGGCATTTGACTCACATCAAAGCAGTCGCTTGATGCGACCGATTTCCGCCACAACTCCTGCTTCCAATCAAATGCACACGCAATTGTCCAGTCGAAGGTCAGATCAGGGCTGCAGCGTGAAAGCCTCGTGCACGGCCGATTGCACCCCACCCCCCAAAATGGCACCACCGCCTGCGACGTAAATCCAGTCGCCAATGGCCACTGCTCCCACGGCGTGGCGCGGTGTCGGCATGGCAGCGTGCGACTGCCAGCTGTCGGTCTTGGGGTCATAACTCTCCATTTGGCCAAACACGGTTTGCTGCCCTGTCCGATTGATGATGCCACCCTCGCCCCCCATGGCAAAAAACCGGTCCCGGTAAATCACCAGGCCATGGCCCGATCGGGCTGTGGGCATGGGTGCGCGCAGCTCCCACGTGTCACGCTCGGGCAAATAAACGTGATGCAAGGCGGTGTTGTACTCGAAGGTATTGAAGCGCCCACCCACCACGTGGATGCGATTTTGATCCGCCACGCAGCCCACATGGTCACGCGCACCCGGCAATGGCTTGCGACGGCTCCAGCGGTCGGCCTGGGGGTCGTACACCTCATGCCAGCCCACACTGGCACGCTCGTCCGTGGGGGCAGATGCGCCGCCAATCAAATGGAGCATGCCCCCCAGCGCCACGGCAGCTGCAGCGCCGCGCGGACGTGGCATGGGCGCCACGGTCGTCCACTTGTCCTGACTGACGTCGTACACATAGGCATAAGCATCAGGGTTGCGGTTTTGCTCGATGAAACCACCAAAAGCATAAATGCGCCCGCCCAAGGTGACCACCGCCACGTGGTTGGCACCGCGTGGCAATGCCGCCGCGTTGTGCCACTGATCGGTGATCGGGTTGTAGACATGGTGGTAGCCCCGATCCACACGCCCTTCGCCATAGCCACCCACCACATGCAGACGGCCGGCCCACTCGGTGGCCCAGGCCATCTCGCTGCGGGGAATGGGCAAGGCGGCTTTGGGCACCCAACGGCCCGCAGGCCCCTTGGTCGCAGGACTGTCAAAAGAGCGCTGTGCCGTCTGGTCTGCCGTCAAGTGATGGGGCTGCCCCCCTTGCAAACGGGCATAAGGTTCTGCCGCTGAAGGCAACACCGGCA
>CAJBLW010000039.1 GCA_903953985.1 uncultured Burkholderiales bacterium | reverse complement strand
CCAGATGCAAATGCTGTCGCTGTCCACCAACTTGGGCGACACCAAAACATTGGTGGCGCACCCCGCCAGCACCTCGCACGGTCGCCTGACCGAGGCGCAGCGCCAAGCCGCAGGCATTGGCCAAGGCCTGATCCGCGTGGCGGTGGGCTTGGAGTACCCACAAGACATTCAGAAAGACCTGTCCCGTGGTCTCGACACCCTTTGATATGACCAACACCCTTTCAAGTGCGCCTGCACGTACCCGCACCCGCTTTGCCCCATCGCCAACAGGCTTCATTCACTTGGGCAACATCCGCTCGGCTTTGTACCCTTGGGCCTTTGCCCGCGCCACGGGTGGTGATTTTATTTTGCGCATTGAAGACACCGACCTGGACCGCTCCACGCAAGCGTCTGTGGACGTCATCATTGAAGGCATGGCTTGGCTTGAACTCAACCACGACGAAGGCCCGTTTTATCAAATGCAACGCATGGACCGCTACAAGGCGGTCTTGGCCGAGCTGATTGCCGCTGGACAGGTCTACCCCTGCTACATGAGCATGGAAGCCTTGGACGCGCTGCGCGAGCGGCAAATGGCCAACAAGGAAAAGCCTCGCTATGACGGGACCTGGCGCCCAGCACCGGGCAAGGTCTTGCCCGTCGTGCCCGAGGGCGTCAAGCCTGTGTTGCGCTTCATGAACCCGGTTGGCGGCCTGGTAGCTTGGGACGACAAAGTCAAAGGCCGCATCGAGATCAGCAATGACGAACTCGACGACTTGGTGATCGCGCGCCCCGATGGCACACCGACCTACAACTTTTGTGTGGTCGTGGACGACATCGATATGCAGATCACGCATGTGATTCGTGGTGACGACCATGTCAACAACACCCCACGTCAAATCAACATCTTTCACGCCCTGGACAAAGAGCCCCCGGTGTACGCCCATTTGCCCACGGTGCTCAACGAGCAGGGCGAGAAGATGAGCAAGCGCAACGGTGCCAAGGCCGTCACGGCCTACCGTGATGAAGGCTATTTGCCCGATGCCATGGTCAACTATCTCGCACGCTTAGGCTGGAGCCACGGCGATGACGAAATCTTCAGCCGCGCGCAGTTTCTGGCGTGGTTCAGCCTCGACCACTTGGGCCGCAGCGCAGCGCAGTTTGACGAAGCCAAACTCAAGTGGGTCAATGCCCAACACCTCAAGGCCATGGACGACGCCGAGCTGGCCCGACATGTACTGCCCTTTTTGGACAAGTTGGCGGTGGTGCCCGATGAGCGCTTGGCCAGCATCTGTGGTTTGTTCAAAGACCGCTGCGACACGCTGGTGGTTTTGGCGCAATGGATTTCTGTCTTTTATTTGGACGTGACGCCCAATCCCGACGAGAAAGTTTTGCATGTGACCGATGCCGTCAAACCGGCTCTGGCCTTGTTGGCTAACAAGTTGGCGGTATGTGCATGGGACAAGGCATCGATTGCGGCCATGGTCAAGGAAACCTTGACTGAAACGGGCCTGAAGATGCCGCTCTTGGCCATGCCGGTTAGGGTGTTGGTCATGGGCACTGCACAGACCCCCTCGCTGGACGCGGTGCTGGCCTTGAGCCAGCGCGAAAAAATTCTAGAGCGCTTGAAAAACGCCTGAATTTCTGTCTATAATTCGGGTCTCGACACCAACGAGGCATGACGGGCAAGCAGCAATGCGCAACGTTGTACCAAAGGGGGTATAGCTCAGCTGGGAGAGCGCTTGCATGGCATGCAAGAGGTCATCGGTTCGATCCCGTTTACCTCCACCAAAGTGTCGAGATGATTCGAAAGAATCCGTCCAGGTTAT
>CAJBLW010000038.1 GCA_903953985.1 uncultured Burkholderiales bacterium | reverse complement strand
GTCAGTTGCCTTGATCGCGTAATAAGTTGTCCCTGCCACCAACGGGCTGGGCACGGTGGCGGTACTGCTCACCTTGACGCCATCCCCTGTGTCGATAGGTATCGGCTGGGCGAAAGTCAGCGCTTCAGTGGTGGTGCTGACAGTAAAGATGTCAGAGAAACTTGGAGCTGTTATCCGAATATCGCAGGCGTTCGCAGCTGCTGCAATGCTCGTGTCATCGATTGCGCTGGACGCAATACCGCGACCGTAAATGGCGTTGCTCAGGTAGTCCCGGATGACGAGTGCCGGATTGTTGGAGTACCGGGTCTGGCCGTCGCGTGGGTCGTACAAAGTCCTGCCACGCACATCGGCGGTGATTGTCGGGAGGCCGGAGAAAGCGTTGCGGTCGTATTTGAGCTTGACGTACAGGTAGGCGCAGTTGGAAAGTTTGCAGGCGCTGGTCCACTTGGGTACATCGGCGGTTAGTGCTGCATCGGCTGCTTCGCCGGGCGTACCCAGATGCTTGGTGACAGTGAGCAACCCGGTGAACTTGGCGTCCGTAGAAAGCACATCGTCCAGATAAACGTTATCGATCGCGGTCACTGGGCCTTCTGAGAGCACCAGCACCAGATGCAGGTATTCGTTGCTGCTGCCGGAAACTTCAATGAACACCCGTGTGCCACCCACCCGGCGGCGACCGTAAATCACTGGAATGGGGTCGACATTGCTCTGAGAGTTGATCAGGATGCCTTGCGCCTGGGCCGAAGACAGCGCTGACTGCGCGCTTGATGGCGAGTTCGAGCCGATCAGTGACTGCACCGCCAAGTTGGCAACACCACCGGCGACCAAACCGGTCGCACCGCCGATGAAACTGGCAGTGGCAAGCGATGCGCCAAGAACGTCAGCCGCTACAGCCGTGATGCCCGACTCAATGACCATGCCAAGTACGGCATCGGCCACCACGATACCCACGGCCTCGGACACCACCGATCCAACGATGGCTCCAATGACGATGCCTGCCATTACGCGTCTTCCCTGTCCTGAACTACCTTGGCGTACATGCGCTCGACGTCCTGGTAGCCCAGGTGTCCGAGCAGGCGACCGAAGTCTTTGGTCTGTTTGACGTGGTAATAAATCTTTTGCACGCCCTGGGCTTTGAGGCCCAGCTCGGCAAAGCGCAGCAGCTTCAGAACGACACGCCCAGCACGTACCTCGGGTACGACATAAACAGCGCTGTTGGCGGCGACCAGCGCATCCTGGTAATGGATGTGGGTCTGCACGATGAATGCGGCGTAGCCCACGATCACGCCATCACGTTTGGCGATGAAGGTGGCGAGTTTCCCGGCGGCATCGAGTTCGCCGTACCGAGCCCAGTCGATGTTCAGGCGTTCGAGATCCTTTTGGCCGACTTCTTCGTACTCACGTTCGGCCAGGGCTTGCAGTTCTTGGGTCGCCGTCGCTATCGGAATACGCGCAGATGTGTAGAAAGATCGTCCGCTCTTCACAGGGATCCCCACTTGATTTCCCGATTGATGTTGGTGACGAACTGAAACCCCCGGTCGCCCGGAAACCAGATCTGCTCTTCCGGGTCATTGGTGTGCCTGCCCGGCGTGCGTTGGAAATCCACCCATTGCGAGCTGGCAGTGACTGCGATCGTGCAGGTGCCGTTGTTGGGGTCGTCGGAGATTTCCATGCTGTCAATCCGACCATCGAACACCAGCAATGGGTTGCTGATGATGGCCAGGCGGTAATCCAGAAAAGCCTTGTAGATGGCAATGCGCCGGTCGATATAGGGCTTGGACAGCGCAATTGAAATCCAAGTCTGATCCACAGCCGAGACTTGAACCGTGACATTGGGGATGCTCATGTCACTGGTCTCTGACAGACCGGAGAACCCGAGAAAGTGACCGTTGGCCGTGTAGGTGTTGGTGCTCCACAGCACGTTGATCCAAGCGTCCGTCATGCGGATCGTGCCGTCGTCAAACCAGGCCTCAACCAAATAGACAGGCTGGTTGCTGGATTTGAGGATCTCGGCGATGAACTCTGAACTTGCTCCACGATCCATAAAAAATTGACCTTAAAAGGCCTCCACCAACTGCAAGCTGAAGTTGTAAATCGACCCCGGAGCCACGGCAGACTCCATCGTGTCCGTACCCAAAGCCAGCGTGAACGGCACGTTGCGCACGGTAATCACTGCGCCGTCGGCAGGCACTGCCATCAAAGCGGGCTCAATCGCCACGGTAGCCAGGCCAAAGGCATCGGCATTCACATCAGCGGTGACCATGTAAACCTTGGTCTGGCCAGTAACGCCAATGAAGTCACCCGCTTTAAGTGCGCCGGAAAGACCTGCCGTCCAGCCGCGCGTGGAGATGCTTCTGCCTTGCTGGTTCGCTCCGTTGATCTGCGGTGTGCCGGTAGCCGCCCCTCGAGGCAGTTTGTGCGCAGGCAGCACAGCGGTGAAGCTGTCCCACTGGCCGCGCTGGGCTACAACAAAGGCCTGAATCGGCGCGAATTGAGCACGGGTCAAGCCCACCCAGTCGGCAGTAATCACCCAGCGCTGAGCGCCATTGGTGCGCACACTGCGGCGCAGGTTGTGTGAGATCGAGACGCGCGTGGGCTGATAGGACTGAATCTTGATGGCGCTGGGCGCGGGTATTAATGGAAAAGTGCCGCTCATGATTTAGCCTGTGATCCCTCGGCATTCATGCCGTTATCCCGAACCGACCACGCATGTTGAGCGCCTGGTTCACGATGCCCACCACCACGGCCTTGTTTTGCACCATGGCGGACTGGAAACTGCGTGCATCCATGGCACGCACCGAGAAATTGATGTTGATTGGCGCTTGGGCTGTGGCCGTACTGCTGTCG
>CAJBLW010000037.1 GCA_903953985.1 uncultured Burkholderiales bacterium | reverse complement strand
TTGCCAGGGGTGGGAAACTGGTGGTACTCGAGGGCGGCTTTGCGCAGTTGGGCACGTTTTTCTTCGACTTGGACCTTGTTGGTCATGGGGTTGGGCTCCGTTGTAGGGGTGTGCTGTCAGGGCTGCCGGAATTCAGCAGACAAGATGCTTAGAAAGGAATTTGTCAACGCGCAAGGCTATCGAGGGAGATAGATTCATTGTAGACCCGGGATTCAAGCCTTTGAGGCTGGATAATGCCCTTCTCAAGTGAGTTAGCTTTTGACTTTTGCGCACAAATGGCGGCGATCAGCGCAAATGCTTCCAGGCTTTGTATTGCAAGGCCTCGGTCACGCGGGTCGAGCGTGAGCCCGCCAGCACTTGGCATGTAGCTCCGGCTTGCAGAAAGCCTGTTTGATCCACCGCCAGATAAAAACCACAACGCCCGCTTTGGACCATGTCTTTGGCAGCTTGTGAGTAACCCATGATGGCGTTGAATTTGCCGCAGGGCTCGCGCGGTTGGGTCACGCTAAAAATAACATCACCAAAATCGAGACGGTCGCCAATGAACAGGTCTTCTTCGAGTAGGCCTTGCAAGCTCAGGTTTTCGCCTAAATAACCCGGAGCCAAGGTTTCTTCAAACAGTGTCGCCCCGCGAGTCTGGCGCTGTGCTTGCCACCAGGACAGGTGCTCAGAAGGCAAAGCGTACACCGCTTTGCTCATGCCGCCATGCACCGACAAGTCGGCCTGCTCGTCACCGGCCAGTCCCAAGACCCCGACCTCGATGGGGCCAGAGACGGTGGTTTTGCCAATGGCCGACACCAGTTTGCGCCCGCCCACCCTGAGGGGGCGCACTTGACCTGTCTGGATGGCGAGCAGCGTGCCAGACAAACTGGGCCGCAAAGTGGTCTGCATGGGCCTTTCAGCCGCGCATCAAAGATTCGATCTCGTCGGCTTTGACCGGCACGCCGCGCGTGATCAGCTCACACCCTGTGGCGGTCACGATGGCGTCGTCTTCGATGCGGATGCCAATGTTGTGGAACTGCTCGGGCACACCGGGTGCAGGGCGCACATAGAGGCCCGGCTCAATGGTCAGCACCATGCCCGGCTGCAGGATGCGACTGGGGCGGTCCTTGATGATCTCGCCACTGAGCGGGTCTTTGCGTTCACTGATCTGACCCACTTGTGAGGGCTCGACATAGCTGCCGCAGTCGTGCACATCCATGCCCAGCCAATGGCCTGTGCGGTGCATGTAAAACTGGAAATAACTGCGGTTGGCAATCACGTCTTGCGCGTTGCCCACTTTATTCTTGTCGAGCAAGCCAACGTCGAGCAGGCCTTGCGACAATACGGCTACAGTGGCCTCGTGCGGGTCCACAAAACGAGCGCCGGCCTTGGTGGCGGCCACGGCCGCATCTTGCGAAGCCAGCACCAGGTCGTACAAGGCGCGTTGCGGGCCTGAGAATTTTCCGTTGGCCGGGAAGGTGCGGGTGATGTCGCTGGCGTAACTGTCCAGCTCACAACCCGCATCGATCAGCACCAAATCGCCATCACGGATCAAGCCCGCGTCGGCGCGGTAATGCAGTACACAGGCATTGGCACCGCCCGCCACGATGGAGCCGTAAGCCGGGTACTGCGAGCCATGCTGGCGGAACTCGTGCAGCAACTCGGCGTCCAGGTGGTATTCGCGCACTTCTTTCCCAGCGCGCAGCATGGCGGCGCTGCGCTGCATGGCGCGGATGTGAGCGCGTGCGCTGATGGCGCTGGCGCGGCGCATGATGTCTTGCTCGTGCGCGTCTTTGACCAGACGCATTTCGTCAAGCAGGCTGCACAAATCGCGTTGCTGCTCGGGGCACAAAGCGCCATAACGCACCCGCGAGCGCACCGACTGCAGCCAGCCGTTCACCAAGCTCTCCAGCCCGGTGTGGATGGCAAAGGGGTACCAGACGGTGCTGCGGTTTTCGAGCAACTTGGGCATGTGCGCGGCCAACTCGCCGATGGCCAGAGCCCGATTCACCTCCAAGGCGGCAGGCGCGGCCTCAGGACCCAAGCGAATGCCGTCCCAGATCTCGCGCTCCAGGTCTTTGGCCTGGCAAAACAAGGTGCAGTCACCCTCGGCCGTGATCACCAGCGTGGCATGCGGCTCGGTGAAGCCGGTCAGGTAATAAAAGTAACTGTCGTGCCGAAACAAGTAATCGCTGTCGCGGTTGCGTGGGCGCTCGGGCGCGGTGGGGATGATGGCGATGCCACCCGCGCCCAGTTGGGCGGCAAGGCGGGCGCGGCGTTGGGCGTAGAGGGTATGGTTGGTCATAGGGGCATTTTAGAAAGGAAAGGGTTTGGGGTGGGGCGGTGGGGTTGACGGGTCGCTCTTACCCGTTGAGCTGCTGCAGCCGCTCAGGCGTGCCCACATCGGCCCAGTCCCCTGTGTAGACCTCGCCAGACACCTCGCCCCGGTCCATGGCCGCACGCAGCAAAGGTGCCAGTGCCAAGGCCACGCCCGCGGGGTTGCCGGGGGGCACGCCGCATTGGGCAAAGAAAGCCTGTTTGTACAGCGCGATGGTGCTGAAGGTGTGTGCGCGGCCAGGGGCTCCTTTGGGCAGGTTGAGCACTTGGCCCGAAGGCGAAAGGCCGAAGTCGCCGCCCGGGTTGTGCGCAGGGTTGGGCACCAGCCACAGGTGGGCCAGCGCAGTGCTGGCGGCAAAGCGCTGCAATGCTTGCTCATTGAACGCGAAATCAGGGGCAAACACGTCGCCCGCAACCACCCAGAACACCGCGTCCAGGCTGGGCAAAGCCCGCACGATGCCGCCGGCGGTCTCCAGCGCACGGCCAAAGTCCAGGCCTTCGTGCGAATAGCGGATGTGCACATCGGGCAAGCCTGGGCACTGAAGCAGCTCACCGAAATGCGCAGAGATTTGCTCGCCCAGCCAAGCGGTGTTGACCAATTGGCGCACAAAGCCACCGCGGGCCAGCGCCTGCATGGGCCACTGCATCAAGGGCTGGCCACGCACACTCAGCAGTGGTTTGGGGCTCACATCGGTCAGAGGGCGCATGCGCTCGCCGCGTCCGGCGGCCAGCACCATGGCATGGGCTGGCTGCGCAGGGCTGAGCGGGCTGTGCGACGGGTGAGCAAATGAAGTCAGCATCCCCAGATGTTGCCACGATTGGAGGCGCTTAAGGGACAGACCAAGCCCGAGCGAACGGCCTAAACTTCAAATTGCCCGCCTTGAACCAGGCATGCACCGAAAGCATTACCAGGAGATAACGCCATGACACGACCCCATATCAGCGTCATTGCTGCGGCGCAAAACGCTTCATTGCGCTTGGCTGACCGTGACACACCTTTTGTCATGAACGATTGGTACGTGGCCGCCTTTGGCGATGAGGTCAAGGACAAGTTGCTCGCCCGTACGCTGCTGGGCCGCCGTTTGGTGTTTTACCGCGCCAGCGACGGCCGCGTGGTGGCGCTCGAAGACCGCTGCCCGCACCGCTCCATGCCGCTGTCTGCTGGCACGCTGGATCAAGACACCATCGTCTGTGGCTACCACGGTTTGCGCTTCAATACCGAGGGTGATTGCATCGAGGTGCCCTCACAAGCCCATTGTCCCCAAAACGTGGGCATCAAGGCTTATCGAACCCACGAGCGCGGTGCGGTGGTTTGGATCTGGATGGGTGATCCGGAGCAGGCCGATTTGTCCAAACTACCACCGCAAGACTGGATGTCAGACGCCCAGTGGGAGCGCTCGAAGGGCTATCTGAGTTTGCAGGCCAACTACGTGCGTCTGCACGAAAACCTGCTGGACCTGACGCATTTGAGTTTTTTGCATGCCAAGAGCTTTGGTACGCCAGACTATGCCAAGGCCGCTTTTGAATTGGAAATCGGCGATGGCCAATTTGCCTTGCTGCGCAACGTGGTGCCCACCACCTTGCCGCCCGTGTGGGGCATTCCGACCGGATTGACGGGTCAGGGCCAGGCGGCCCGCATCGTGCGCTCCGAGTTTCGCAGTCTGGGCCTGCACGAGGTGTCGGTGCTGTTTTACGACTGCCATCTGCCCGAGAAAGAGCGTCCGCAATTCCGCATCCGAACAGCCCACATGCCCACGCCCGAAACCGCCACCAGCACGCATTACTTCATCGTGCACGGCCGAGACTTTGCGCTGGACGATCCAGGCACCACCCGATTCATGCACGATCAGTTGTTTGTGGCTTTTCAGGAAGATGTGGACGGCCTCGGGCTGCAGGAGCAGGCCCTGGCCAGCACACCCACTGAAGAGTTGTACGAATTTTCGGTGGCCGCCGATGCCCCTGCGGTGGCCATGCGCCGTTATGTGTTGGCGCGGCAGCAAAAAGAAGCCAATGCCTGAGCTGCAGCAGGTTTCAGGCGTGAGCGCTTGAGTTGAGTGCGCCCATGGCCTCGCCCATGACGATGGGGCGGGTCGGTGTCCAGTCGGGGTTGAAATGCATCACCCCGCTCGGGAACAGCATCACCACCGTGGAGCCAAGCAAAAAGCGCCCCATCTCTTCGCCTTGCGCCAAGCTGATGCTGCCCATCTCGTAGGTCCATTCGCGCACCGTGCCGGGGCGCGGCGGGTTGACCACACCGTGCCACACGGTGGCCATGCTGCCCACAATGGTCGCGCCCACCAGCACCATCACAAAAGGGCCGTGCTCGCCCTTAAACACGCAGACCACCCGCTCGTTGCGGGCAAACAAGCCGGGCACGCCGCGTGCGGTGGTGGGGTTGACCGAGAACAAATCGCCAGGCACGTAAATCATGCGCGTCAAACGCCCTGCGCAAGGCATGTGGATGCGGTGGTAGTCGCGCGGGCTGAGGTACAGCGTGGCAAATTCGCCGTCTTGAAACTGCGCCGCCAGCGCCGCATCGCCGCCCACCAGGGTGCGGGTGCTGTACCCGTGGCCCTTGGCCTGGAAGACCTGGTCGCCCACTACCGGGCCGCACTGGCTGATGGCCCCGTCCACAGGGCTCACAAAGGCCGCTGCAGCAAATGGCCGGGCATCGCTCCGCAGGGGGCGGGTGAAGAATTCGTTGAAGCTTTTGTAGCTGGCCGTGTCCGGGTTGGCGGCCTCCATCATGTTCACGTTGTAGCGCTGCACAAACCAGTTGATGATGCCCGTGGTCACGCCTCCCCACTGGCTGCCCGCGACCCAGCCGGCAAAGGCGGTCAGGGCTTGTTTGGGGATCAGGTACTGCGGCAGGACGGCCAGGCGGTCCGAAAAAGAAGGGGTGCTTGACATGAAGGGGCCGCAGGCGCGGTGCAGAAGAAGGCCCTGATTTTATCGGTCACCCGCAAACCTGCTCAGGCATCCGGTCACGGGCACAATCCGGACATGAACAAGCCCTTGCTTTCGGTCGAACATTTGGTCAAGCGCTACGGCGACGCGACGGTGGTCAACGACCTGTCTTTCCACATCGAGCCTGGCGAATGCCTGGGCGTGATCGGCCCCAACGGTGCGGGCAAAACCACCACACTGCGCATGTGCCTGGGTTTGTCGCAGCCTGATGGTGGCTCCATCCGCTATTTCGATGGTTTGCAAATGCCTCGCGATGCCTTGGACATCAAGGCCCGTTTGGGCGTGGTCGCGCAAATGGACACGCTGGATCCGGACTTCACGGCCGAAGAAAACCTGCTGGTGTTCGGCCGGTACTTCGGCATATCCGACGCCGTGATCCGCGAACGTATTCCGCAACTCCTGGAGTTTGGCGCCCTCAGCCACAAGGCCAAAGCCAAACCCGGCGAGTTGTCGGGTGGCATGAAGCGGCGCTTGAGTTTGTCGCGAGCCCTCATCAACCATCCGCAGCTCTTGATGCTGGACGAGCCCACCACGGGTCTGGACCCGCAGGCACGGCACCTGATGTGGGAGCGGCTGCAGCTGCTGCTGCAAGAAGGCAAGTCAATTTTGCTGACCACCCATTTCATGGACGAGGCTGAGCGCCTGTGCGGACGATTGTTGGTACTGGACCAAGGCCGCAAGATCGCCGAGGGCAAACCCCGCGATTTGATCGCCGAGCACCTGGAGCCCGAAGTGGTCGAAGTCTTTGGTCAAGGCGCGGTGGCCTTGGCGCAAGAAGTGGGTTTGAAAGCCTTGGCGGGCCGAGTCGAGGTCAGCGGTGAAACGGTCTTCTATTACACCCAAGACAGCCGCGCTTTGATGCACGCACTCGAGGCCTGGCCCGCGCTGCGCACGCTGCACCGGCCTTCCAATCTGGAAGATCTGTTTTTGAAATTGACCGGACGTCAGATCCGAGAGGAAGCCTGAGTATGAGTCAAATTCAAAACAACATCTGGGCCGCGCCGCGCTTGTCCATGCGCTGGTGGCCCGTGTTCCAGCGCAACTGGCTGGTCTGGAAAAAACTCGCCATCCCCAGCTTGGTGGGCAACATCGCCGAGCCGCTGATGTGGTTGGTGGCCTTTGGTTATGGCATGGGTGCGCTCATCGGGCAGGTCGAGGTCGGCGGCGAGAAGGTGCCCTACATCCTGTTTCTGGCCAGCGGCAGCATCTGCATGAGCGCGATGAACGCGGCAACCTTTGAGGCGCTGTACTCGGCGTTTTCGCGCATGCATGTGCAAAAAACCTGGGACGGCATCATGAACGCCCCGGTAAGCTTGGACGATGTGCTGCTGGCCGAAATGCTCTGGGCCGCTTTCAAGGCGCTGTTCAGCGTCACGGCCATTCTGTTGGTGATGCTGGCGCTGGGGATCAGCCACAGCTGGAACCTGCTGGTGGCCTGGCCCGTGCTGCTGGGCGTGGGCATCACCTTCAGCTGCATGGCGCTGATATTCAACGCGCTGGCCAAGGGCTACGACTTTTTCACCTACTACTTCACCCTGTTCCTCACACCCATGATGTTTCTCTCGGGCATCTTTTTTCCACGTGAGCAACTGCCTGCGTTTGTGCGCGCGATCGCCGACTGGCTGCCGCTGTCGGTGGCGGTGGACTTGGTGCGCCCAATGTTCATGGACCGCTGGCCCGATGAGCCCGTGCGCTTGGTCCTGGTGTTGGTGGGCTTTGCGGGGGTGTCGTTCTGGCTGGCGCTGGCGTTGACGAGGAAGCGGTTCAGGAGTTGAGGGTCAAGATTAGGCGGCGGATTCAACCGGATCTTCGCACAGCGTAATCACCTGCCGTGTAAGCCCTGCTGGGACAAATAATCCACCAGTTGATGTTCATGGTGTGTGGCTTGGTTTTGAAGCATCGCATGTCCACCGGGTGTCAGGGAGCTGAGACGTCGCCCCGTTAAGATGGCTATTGAACCCATTTATCCCGTTTTCAAGGAAGTAGAGCGATGAGCATTCAAACCGTAGGCATCATTGGCGCAGGCACCATGGGCAATGGCATCGCACAGGCGTGTGCGGTGTCGGGCATTCAGGTGGTGATGGTCGACATCTCGGACGCGGCCGTGGCCAAGGGTGTGGCCACCGTGGCCAGCAGTTTGGACCGTCTGGTCAAGAAAGAAAAAATCAGCGAGGCAGACAAGGCGGCAGCTCTCGCCCGCATCCAAGGCTCCAGCAACTACGACGACTTGAAAGGCGCCCAGCTGGTGATCGAAGCCGCCACCGAGAACCACGAACTCAAGGTCAAGATCTTGAAGCAGCTCGACAGCCTGCTGGCCCCCAATGTGATCATCGCGTCCAACACCTCGTCCATCTCAATCACCCATTTGGCCGCCGCCACACAACGTGCGGACCGTTTCATCGGCATGCACTTCTTCAATCCCGTGCCCATGATGGCGTTGGTCGAAATCATCCGTGGCCTGCAGACCAGCGACGCCACGCACGACGCCGTGCACGACATGGCGCTGGCGCTGGGCAAGACCCCGATCACCGTCAAGAACGCGCCCGGCTTTGTGGTCAACCGCATCTTGGTACCCATGATCAACGAGGCCTTCTTTGTGCTGGGCGAGGGCCTGGCCGAAGCCGAAGCCATTGACGCGGGCATGAAGCTCGGCTGCAACCAGCCCATTGGCCCGCTGGCGCTGGCCGACATGATCGGTCTGGACGTGTGCCTGGCCGTGATGGAGGTTTACCTCAAGGAGTTCGGCGACAGCAAGTACCGCCCCAGCCCGCTGCTGAAAGAAATGGTGGCTGCGGGTCGTTTGGGCCGCAAGACTGGGCAGGGCGTTTACAAGTACTGAGCTTGCCCTATTGCGGGTCTGCTGGGGTCAAACCCCACGGTTATGTGGGGCACAAGCCATAGGCATCACGTCCGTTGTGGGGCAAGTGTCCCTTTTTGCGGGCAGGAACTTGTGCCCACCATCGGACCACGGCTTTGCAAGGACTCAGTGTATTTTTTTCTCCTGAACATCTTCCATGCGCAGGAAAAGAGCGCTGGAAAGAGGGGCAGTGTGGGCGCCTTCATGCGCCGCAGAGCCCATGTCGAATGCACCGGAGTGGTCTGGTTGAGGGTTGCTAAGGCGCTCGTCAGCCCTTGTGGTTTTCAGCAGGTGCAGTTGTGCGGTAGGCGTGGAGACAGCTCGCACGATTACGCGACCTAGCAGTATTTCTGACCAGTCTGTGCCCAAAAATTCGGCCACCCGTTGAGCCGCCTTGATGCGCAAGCCCGGGGTGTAGAACAAGGTGTCTTTTCCAGATTCAAGTTCGTACAGTTGCCAAACCGTGATGCAAGCTTTGGATGCCACAACATAAGCTTCCAGCCCTTTGTGGATGCGCAAGCGCCGCAACACACGGCCAAAGGGATCATCCGTGTCTGAATTTTGATCACCGATGAAAGTTTCAAGGTTCTTGTTGGCTTGTAACAAATGGCGCTTGATGTGCAAAGATTTCACCTGTTTAAGCACCGTTGAGCGTCCACCCTCACTCGGTATTTCTACGGTCATGCGCTCTTTTTCGTGCGCTATTTTGGCCAACTGAAAATGAGATTTGATGTGAGGTTTCATGGTGCTTAATGTTTAATTTTCAATGCGTTTTTGTAAAATTAATTTTGATGATTTGAAGCTTATTGTCATTCTGAAATTTGTAAATCCCCAATTGGGTAATGGCTCAAAAATGACTTTTCACCAGAGCCAGCCTGTGTTGAAACCTGGACCAACTGGAACCGTGATCAGTGAAGACCCCCATTTGTGGGGTGCTTGATGGTGGTGATTCAAGCCTGTCGCCCGTGTGAAGCGCTGGCGGGGTTTCCCGCCCTAGCATGCTGTTCATGAATTCCACCCCACACCCCGAAGGCCAGATCGACTGCACCGTGCACGGTGCAGTCCTTCAAATTTGCATCAACCGCCCCGCCAAGCGCAACGGTTTCACGCCCAAGATGTTCCGCGAGTTGGGCGAGGCGTACACCCGGCTCGATGATGACCCTGCCCTGCGCGTGGGCGTGTTGTGCGCCTCTGGTGATCACTTCACTGCCGGACTGGACTTGCCCACCATCGCACCCCTGATGAAGCGCGGCGAAAAGTCGGTGCCTCTGGGCTTGGTGGATCCCCTGAACCTGGGCATGGAGGGCTACCGCCGACGCGTCAAACCGATGGTGGTGGCAGTCCAGGGCATCACCTACACGCTGGGCATTGAGCTGATGCTGGCGGCCGACATCGTGGTGGCAGCCGATGACTGCCGGTTTTCGCAGTTGGAGGTGCAGCGCGGCATCATGGCCACGGGCGGTGCCACGCTGCGCATGGCCGAGCGCGCAGGCATGGGCAATGCGCTTTTGCACTTGCTCACGGCCGACGTGTTTGACAGTGCCGAAGCCCTGCGCCTGAACTTTGTGCAAAAGGTGGTGCCTGGGGCGGGTCTGCTGCCCGAGGCCATGCACATCGCCGGGCAGATCGCCGCGCAAGCGCCGCTGGCGGTGGTGGCCACACGGCAAAACGTGCTCAAAGCGGTGGAGCACGGCCCGCTGGTGGCCATGCACGACTTCATTCCGGTGCAAAAAATGCTGTCCAACAGCGACGATGCGGCCGAGGGCGTGCGTTCGTTTGTGGAAAAGCGCGCGGCCCGTTTCACCGGCACCTGAAGCCCTCATCGGCTGAATTTCCGGACGCCTTGATGCGTGTCAAGGCCTTGAGGGTGCGCGGGAGGCAAGATTGGCTTCAGCCCTATCGCAGATGATGGGGCCTTCCCCCTTTTTAAGGAGATCCAATGCGGCTGGCTTTGCTGTCAGATCTGCACGCCAACCGTCAAGCGCTGGATGCCTGTTTGTCCCATGCCCGATCGGAAGGCGCGGACAACTTTGCTTTTTTGGGCGATCTGGTGGGCTATGGTGCCGACCCGGTGGGGGTGCTGGACCAGGTCATGGCCTTGCAGGCGCAAGGGGCCTGGGTGCTGCAGGGCAACCACGATGCGATGGCTGTTATGCCGCCCACGGGCGATGTGTCCCTGGGGGCCAGCTCTGCCGCCTGGACGCACGCGCAGTTGAACGAGGCGCAGCTTCACTTTCTGGCGCATCTGCCCCTGACCGAAACCGTGGATCATGTGCTGCTGGTGCATGCCAGTGCCGACAAGCCCGAGACCTGGCGCTATGTGGACGGCGAGCGGGCCGCCAGGGCTTGCCTGGACGCAGCCAAGGCCGTTGGGCTGGTCGGGCTCTTGCCCCCCCATGTGCTGGTGGGCCATGTGCACCACCAGACCTTGTATTACCAAGGTGCTGGGCGTGGCCTGATGCCTTTCAAGCCCACACCTGGCGTGGCCGTGCCGCTGCCGCGTTCGCGCACCTGTGTGGCCACAGTGGGCTCGGTCGGGCAGCCGCGCGATGGCGACCCCCGGGCCATGTACGCCCTCTATGACATGAGCGCTGGGCGTTTGACTTTTCAGCGCGTGCCTTACGACCATGCCGCTGCGGCGCAAGCCATTCGGCAGGCCGGTTTGCCCGAGTATTTTGCCCACCGTTTGGAGACTGGACGTTGAAACTGCTGCAGCCCGGTGAAGTCATCGACGGCTTCGAGATGGAAGAATGTCTGCATGCCGGTGGCATGGCGCATATTTACAAAGTGGGTTACGCGCCTGCCGCCGATGGCACGCGCCGCGAGCCCGAATTTCCCATGGCCATGAAGATCCCGCGCATGACCGCAGGTGACGGGGCCGAGAACATCATCAGTTTCGAGATCGAACAACAAATTATGCCCACGCTCACGGGGCCGCATGTGCCGCGCTTTGTGGCGGCGGGTGATTTGTCGCGTATCCCGTATCTGGTCATGGAATATGTGCAGGGGCAAACCTTGCAGCACTGGCTGGACCGGGGTGAGCCGCTCGCGCCCGATGAAATCGCCCGTTTGGGGGCGGCCATGGCCAAGGCCGCGCACAGCCTGCACCGCCAGAACGTGTGCCACCTCGATCTCAAGCCTGCCAACGTGCTGATCCGCCCCGATGGCGCGGCCCTGCTGCTCGACTTTGGCTTGTCGTGCCATGGGCATTACCCGGATTTGCTGGCCGAAGAGCTGCGCAAGGCGGTCGGTTCGCCGATTTGGATTGCGCCCGAGCAAGTGGTGGGTGTGCGGGGCGACCCGCGCAGCGACGTGTTCGCCTTGGGCGTGATGCTGTACCAACTGACCACGGGCGCAACGCCCTTTGGCGAGCCCGCCACCGCAGGCGGCATGCGACAGCGTTTGTGGATGGACCCGGTGCCTCCGCGAAAGCGCCGCCCTGATGTGCCTGAATGGCTGCAAGAGGTCATTTTGCGATGCCTGGCCCCCGTGGCGGCAGAGCGCTACCCCTCTGCTGCGCACCTGGCGTTTGACCTGACACACACCCAAGACATTCGCATCACCGAGCGTGGACGGCAGACTCAGGGCACGGGTTTTGTGGCGCATTTCAAACGCTGGCTGCGCGCCGCTGGCATGCAGTACCAGCCCAGCCCTTTGCCTTCGCAAGAAATCGAGCAGGTGCCCATCGTGATGGTGGCGGTGCCCTACAAAGATGTGAGCGATGCCACGCTGTACTCTTTGCGCGAAGCCGTGTCGCGCTCGCTCGGTATCCGGCCCGGGGCGCGGCTGGCGTGTGTGACCGTTATCGGTACGGGCGACACCAACGCGACCGAGTCGCACAAAAGTGAAACCAGCGTGCACCGATGGCACCTCACCCGTTTGCAGCAGTGGGCGCAGCCGCTGGACCTGAGCGACCACCAGACCTCGTTCCATGTGCTGGAGTCGGGCGATGTGGCCGATGCGCTGGTCAAGTACGCCGAAGGCAATCAGGTCAGCATGGTCATCCTGGGCGCGGCCACGCATGGGCTGCAAATGCAGCGCTTTGTGGCCACGGTGCCGATCAAGGTGGCCATGGAAGCGCCCTGCACGGTGATCCTGGTCAAGCCCAATTTGCCTTTCGAGCAACTGGCTGCCGCTTGAGTCCTGAGGGCTGCGCCACAATCGGTGCATGACCGAACCGAACGCCTTGCATCCCTACGCTGAACTCACCCCGGACCGGGTGATGGACGCATTGACCGATCTGGGCCTGTGGCCCGACGGCCGTTTGCTGGCGCTCAGCTCTTACGAAAACCGCGTGTACCGTGCACACCTGGACGAGCCGGTGCAAGGCAGCGCGGCGGTGGTGCTCAAGTTTTACCGGCCTGGCCGCTGGAGCCGAGAGCAGATTCAGGAAGAACACGACTTTGCGGCCGAGCTGTTGGCGGCCGAAGTGCCGGTGGTGCCACCCATGGTGCTGAATGGTCAGACGTTGCACCAAAGTGCGGGGTTTGATTTTTCGGTCAGCCCCTTGCGTGGCGGCCGCACGCCAGAGTTGGATGACTTTGAGGTGCTGGAATGGATTGGCCGTTTTCTGGCCCGCATCCACACCGTGGGCGCGGCCAAGCCCTTTGCGCACCGCCCCAAGCTCGATGTGCAGACCTTTGCGCTCGAGCCCGCCGAGTGGTTGCAAACGAACCAAATGGTTCCTTTGGAGGTTGAGCGCGAATGGCGAGAGGCCTTTGCTGCGGCCCTGGATTTGGTGCAAGAAAAAATGGCGCAGGGGACAGCAGAGCGGCAGCTGATTCGCCTGCACGGCGACTGCCACCCGGGCAACATTTTGTGGACGCCTGCCGAACTGCCCGGTGGCGGTCCACACTTTGTGGACCTGGACGATGCCCGCATGGGCCCGGCCGTGCAAGACCTGTGGATGCTGCTGTCGGGCGACCGAGCGCAGCGCACGCAGCAACTGTCGGCTTTGCTCGATGGCTATGAACAGGTGCGTGACTTTGACCGCGCCGAGTTGCGCTTGATCGAGCCGCTGCGCACCTTGCGTTTGATCCACTACAGCGCCTGGCTGGCGCGGCGCTGGGAAGACCCGATTTTTCCGGTCAACTTTCCGTGGTTTGGCACGCCCGACTATTGGCGCGGCCAGGTGCTGATGCTGCAAGAGCAAGTCGAGCAGATGCAGGAAGCGCCGCTGGTGGTGTGAGCCAATTGACAACGCCCCGCACCCGCACGCCTTTTCTGGGTTTTGCCATCGTCGGCTGCGGCGCCGCGATCGCCCCGCTCGACTTTGCGGTCAACATGGCTTTTCCGGCCATGACCGAAGCCTTCGCCTTGGCCACACCCGACATCCGTTGGGTGGCGCTGTGCTATGTCATCACGTACGGCAGCCTGATGCTGTTTTGCGGTGTGCTGGGGGACCGCCTGGGCCACTTGCGCGTGTTTCGCTGGGGCTTGGTGCTGTCGGCGCTGGCCTTGGCGGCCTGTGCGGCGGCACCGTCTTATGGCTGGCTGCTGGCCGGACGGGTCTTGCAGGGCATCGGGGTGGCGCTGACGTTGTCTTGTGCGCCTGCCTTGGCCATGGGTTTGCTGGCCGCCGGGCAACGCACGCAAGCGCTGTCGGTGTATGGCGCCATGTTTGCGGCGGCGGGTGTGCTGGCCCCTTTGCTCGGGGGCATCAGCATGCTGCATTGGGGCTGGGCCGGTGTGTACGGTTTTAGGGTGCCGATTGTGCTGCTGGCTTGGTTGTGTTCGCCTTGGCTGGTCCGTTGTCTGCGGGTGCAGACACTGAGCACGCCCAGCGCTGCCAGCCAAGCGGGCAGCGTGCGGGGGTTGTGGGGCCTCCTGCGACGCGATGCCGATTTCGCCTGGATCAACCTGCTCAGTGTGGGGGTCCAATTTTGCAGTTTCACCATTGCACTGAGCTTGCCTTACGCCTTACCTGCTGTGGGATGGGGAGGCACGGCCAGTGGCGCCATCCTCTCGCTCTGGGCCCTGGGCGTGTTGGTCGGCTCGGGCGTGGCCCCAGTGCTGCTGCGCCGCATGGACTTGTGGTCTGCGGGCCTCACAGCGCAAGGGGTCATGGCCTTGGGTTTGGCCTCAATCGGTGCGGTGTCAATGGCGCAAGCCTGGCCCTTCATGGCCTTGGCCTTGCTCTTGCAGGGTTTCGGTCTGGGGGTGTTTCAGGTGGTCTACGCCGACCAGGTGGTGGCCGCTTTGCCCGACTCGGCGCGGGGACTGTCGGGCAGCCTGACCCTGGTGACCCGCACCGTGGGCATCGTGGGTGCGGCCATGGTCTGGCTGTGGCTCATGGAACTGTTGCAAAGCCGGGCCTTGGCAAACGGCGCTTCACAACCTGAGGCCATTTGGGCGGGCACCATGGGCCTGCTGCCATGGGCGGCAGGGCTGGCCTTGGTCTTGCTGTTGTTGAGCGTGTGGCGTCGCTCAAGCCGCTGGCACTGAGCCTGCACATTTCGTGGCTTGGGTGCTCAGCTTGTGTCGGCGAAGCGCGAACGATTCAAACATGAGCCGGTGTGCCGCGTTCAGCCCGACGCACCCGCAAGAACAACCAGCTTGCGATGCACAGGTTGAGGAAGTTCCAGGCGATGCCATTCAAAAAGGCCGCGTGGTAACTGCCCGTGATGTCAAACACCCAGCCAGACATCCAGCCGCCCAGGGCCATGCCCAACAAGGTGGCCATGATCACCGAACCCACGCGGGCCCCCGCTTCTTTGGGGTCGAAGTGCTCTCGCACGATGATGGCGTAGGCGGGCACGATGCCGCCCTGAAACAGCCCAAACATGGCCGAGACGATGTAAAGCGGCACCAAGCCGTCAAAAGGCAAAAACATCAGCAGCGCCAAGCCCTGCAAAAACGAGCCGAGCAGCAAAGTGCGGATGCCGCCGATGCGGTCGCTGATCACGCCAAACACCAGGCGGCTGACGATGCCGCTGGCCAGCATGAGAGAGAGCATCTCTGCACCGCGCGCCGCGCCAAAACCCAGATCAGAGCAGTAGGCCACGATGTGCACCTGCGGCATGGACATGGCCACACAGCAGGCCATACCTGCGACAAACAGCAGTCCTTGGGCATGGGCGGGTTTCAAGCCAAAAGGGCGGCTTCTGTCGACCACGGTAGCGTGAACGTTGGCCGGCGTGAGCGTTACCAGAGGCGGGCGTTGACGCATCAGGGTGGCCAGCAAAAACATGCCCACCCCGCAAAAAATGCCCAACATGATGTAAGTCTGACGCCAGCCCAAAGTTTCCACACCGTGTTGAACAATCGGCGGCCAGATGGTGCCCGCGATGTAATTGCCGCTGGCGCAAATGGCCACCGCGATGCCGCGTCGGCGGTTCCACCACAAGGCGGTGTCGGCCATCAGGGGGGCAAAGGTCGATGAACTGCCAATCAGCCCCATCAGCCCGTGCGCCAGACCAAAGGCCCAGATGCTGCCTGACATGCCTGCCCAGATAAAGCCACCGCACACCGCCAAAGCCCCGATCCACATCACCGGCATCAGGCCATGCCGATCGGCTAATCGGCCGGTGATCAGGCCGCCCAGCCCCAAGCAAATCATCATCAAGGTGTAAGGCAGCGACGCGTCGGCCCGGCCAACCCCA
>CAJBLW010000036.1 GCA_903953985.1 uncultured Burkholderiales bacterium | reverse complement strand
GCGGGTGGCGCACTCGGTCCTTCTTTGGTCGGTTTGGCTGAGCGCACCACCAAAGATCAAGCCCGCGAGCGCATCGCCGATGCCCGGCGCGCTAACCCGCAAACCATCATGCCCGCCTACTTCAGCACCGAGGGTTTGAACAAGGTGGCGAACCCCTACAAGGGACAAACCATTTTGACGGCGCAGGGGCTTGAAGACGTCTTGAGTTACTTGTTCTTGGCCAACAAGGCCACGCCATGAAGATGCCCACATTGACCCGTCGCGAAGGCTTGCGGCAAGCGCTGCGGGCCGGACTTTATGGGGCTGCTGTTCAGCTGTGGCCCAGCCAAGCCCAAGACATGGCATCAGGCCAGTTGTTGAGCGTGGCGAAAATGATCGAGCCCCTGACCCAGGGCGCACGTGTGTTGGAACAAGACGTGAAATGGGTGGCCCCCGTGTTGGCGGACAACGGCACTTTGGTGCCCGTCACGGTGCAGGTGCAAAGCCCCATGACGCCCCAAGACCATGTGACGCATGTGTACCTGTTGTCTCAGCGCAATCCGGTGACCCGAATGGCGGTTTTTCATTTGGGCCCTTGGAATGGCCGTGCCGAAGTCAGCACGCGATTGCGCTTGGCGGGCACCCAGCAAGTGGTGGCCTTGGCACGCCTGTCCAATGGTGAGTTTCGTTATGGTCAGATGGAAATCATCGTCACCGAGTCGGCTTGCGTCGACGCTTCATGACCATGGCATTTGCACGCATCCAATGGCCTGAACGCGTCCTTTCGGGGGACGTGGTCAAAGTGCGTCTGCTGGTGCAACACCCCATGGACACGGGTTATCTGCAAGACCTGTTGGGCAAGTTGGTGCCGCGCAATGTGATCCAGTCATTGACCTGCACCTGGGGCCAACAAGAGGTGTTCCGTGTGGAGCCTTCCTCGGGAATTTCGGCCAATCCTTTGTTTGAATTTTTTGTGCGTGCGGACCAAACGGCCGAAATGCATGTGGCGTGGACCGATGACCGGGGTGTCAAAGGCAGCTTGCGGCAAACATTGGCGGTCTTGCCCAAGCGCAGCCCCTGAGCGCATGGGCAGCAGAGCGTTCGTGTCAATGCCCGCAGCAGGGTGTGCGCGCACCGTGATCCAGTTGTGCTGGCCTGTTCTTATGTTGATCGCGTTGTGGGGGGTGAGTTGGTACGCGGTGGCGCAAACGGCAGCGTCACCCGCACGCAGCTTGCCTTTGTCACAGCTGAAATCGGGCTTGCATTATTCGGGCAAGGATGTGCAAGCCTTGCAAGCCGACGAGTTTGCCAATCCGGCCCAACTCTGGCTGAGCCAAGGGGCGCAAGCTTGGGGCCAGCCCAGTGCCGCGAACGGCAAATCCTGTGTCAGTTGTCACGGTGCAGTGGCCACCAGCATGAAAGGCGTCGCCACGCGTTATCCCGCCATCGATGCCGCCAGTGGGCGATTGTTCAATCTCGAAGACCGCATCAACCAATGCACCACGCGCCACAAGCAAGCGGCGGCCATGCCCTCTGAATCAGATGCCTTGCTTGGATTGAGTTTGCTGGTGACACAGGCCTCCAAAGGCATGCCCTTGCGGGTGGACATTGGCGGTGCAGCGCGCAGCCACTGGCAAGCGGGGGCGACCCTGTTTTCACAACGACAAGGCCAAATGAATTTGTCGTGCGCCCAGTGCCATGACCAGAATTTTGGACAACGCCTGTACACCGACCCGCTCAGCCAAGGGCAGCCCAATGGCTACCCGGTCTACCGTCTGGAATGGCAAAAGCCGGGATCGCTGGAGCGGCGCTTGCGCAGTTGTTATGCCGGTATTCGCGCCGAAACCCCGCCTTGGGGGG
>CAJBLW010000035.1 GCA_903953985.1 uncultured Burkholderiales bacterium | reverse complement strand
GGCTTGGGGGCCTGTACGGTCTTGCCGGTCGAACCCATGAAGCATTCCGAAGGTTTTACACCGGTCTACCCCATGGCCCAAGAGAAAGCCACGCAGGCCACCGGAGCCATTTATAACGGCCGTCTCAGCGAAAACTTTTTTGGCCGCGGACGCAGTTTTCAAGTGGGCGATGTGATTACGGTGATTTTGGATGAATCCGCAACGGCCAAACGCAGCCAAGTGGGCAGCTTAAGCCGCGCTTCTACCAACGACGTGCTCAAAGGTAACAACTCCGTGATTGCTGCTGCTGGAAACTTTTTAAATGGCGCCAGCACCTTAGGCGGCACGGTCACCAACAAAGGCACCGGCACTGCGGATCAATCTGCAACGCTCACCGGCTCCGTCGCTGTGTCCGTGATTGAGATCATGGCCAACGGCAACCTCGTTTTGCGCGGGGAAAAGCAAGTGGCTTTAACCGAAGGTTCTGAAGTGATTCAGGTCGCAGGCGTCGTTCGCGCCGAAGACATTGCACCAAACAACACCGTGGCATCACGCCGCTTGGCAAACGCCCAAATTGCCTACCGTGGCACGGGTGACCTCGCAGCCACCAGCCGCGCCGGTTGGGGCACGAGCGCTCTGCTCAAACTGTGGCCGTTCTAACCATGAAAAAACTATTACGCTCCTTGCCCTTGGTGGCTCTGCTGTGGGCGTTGCCTTTTGCTGCGGCGCATGCCGATCGCATCAAAGACCTCACCAGCATGGCCGCCATGCGTGGCAACCAACTCATCGGCTACGGCCTGATTGTGGGTTTGCACGGCACAGGCGACGGCTCCGATTTGTCGTTCACCACCCACAGCATGAAAACCCTGCTCAACCGCATGGGTGTGAACCAAGAAAACCCACTGAGCGACTATGAAGCCGCCACCAGCGGCGGCAAGATCGACCTCAAAAACGTGGCCGCCGTCATGATTACTGCCGACCTGCCCGGCATGTCCAAGCCCGGCCAGCGCATTGACATCAATGTGTCGGCCATCGGCAAAGCCACCAATTTGCGTGGCGGCGCCCTGCTGCTGACCAGCTTGCGCGGCGTGGACGGACAAATTTATGCGCTGGCCCAAGGCTCGCTCACGGCCACCGGCATTGACGCAGGCGGCGCGGGCTCCAAGGTGTCCACCGGCGTGACGACTTCAGCCCGCATTCCTGGCGGCGCCACGGTTGAAAAAGCCGTCGACAACTCTTTTGACAAAGCCGACAACGTGCTGCTGAACCTGCGTGACGGCGACTTCACCACCGCGTCCAGCATCATCCAAGCCATCAACGCCAAATTTGGCAGCGACGTGGCCAGCGCCTTGGACAGCGTGTCCATCGTCGTGCGTGCGCCCATGGACAGCAGCCAGCGCGTGGCGTTCATGAGCATGATTGAGAACATCGACGTGCAGCCCGGCGAGCCGCCTGCGCGCATAGTGGTCAACGCCCGCACCGGCACGGTGGTCATCAGCCGCAACGTGCGGGTGCTCGCTGCAGCTGTGAGCCACGGCACCATCAGCGTATCTGTGGCCATGACCAACGAGGTGTCGCAGCCCGGCATGTTGTCCAGCGGCGGCACGACCCAGGCGGTGCAAAACGCCGACGTCAAGGTGTCTGAGCCCAACAAACCCATGTTCTTGTTCCAGCCGGGTGTAGACCTGCGCCAGATCGTGGACGCCGTCAACCAGGT
>CAJBLW010000034.1 GCA_903953985.1 uncultured Burkholderiales bacterium | reverse complement strand
GCTCGGCGCTCTACCCCTTGTGGAAATTTGAAGAAGCCGGGGCCGTGTGGCTTTACCAATTGGCGCTGTTCAACCCCTTCACACAAGCGGTAGAGACAATGCGTTTCGCCTTGCAAGGGCAAACCTACGCCACCGGCTGGCTGGTGGGCGTGCTGGGCACGATGTTCTTTTTTGCGTTGGCAGTGCGTGGCTATGACCCGCAGCGTGGCGCGATGCGCCAACGCGGCGCGGCTTGAAAAAATCTTGGAGCCGAGATGTACACACTTTTGACGCGCCGTCGCGCATTGGTTGGTTTGGGTGCATCGCTCACCGCCACCGCCTGGGCTCAGTCGGCAGACCCTACCGGGGGAGATCCCTTGGGCTCCATGCAGTGGCCGGTGGTGATTAAAAAGTACATCGGCACTGCACCCTGGCGCATAACCGACGAGGTGGTGGTCAAAGGCCCCGAGTTCGCCGAAGACGCCATGAACGTGCCGGTGTTCGTCGATGCGCGGGAACTGGCTCGCTCAGCCGGGCCGATTGACCGGATTCGGCTGGTGGCTGACCGCAACCCGATTCAACACATTCTGGACTTTGAACCCCTGGACAGCTGGCCCGTGTTGGCGTTTCGCTTTCGCATGGAACAAGGCTCACCCGTGCGAGCCTTGGTGCGCACACGCGATGGGCGCTGGCATGTGGGCCAGACCTGGGTGAATGCGTCGGGCGGTGGCTGCACCGTGCCGGGCATCACACGGGCCGACGGCTCCTGGAGTCGCACACTGGGCCAAGTGCAGGCGCGGGTGTTTCGCAACGTGCTCGAAGGCGGCACCCGCTTGCGCCTGCGGGTCATGCACCCCATGGACACGGGCTTGGTGGCCGGTATCCCGAGCTTTCACATCGAACACTTGGAGCTGCGTGACCCGCAAGACCAAGCGGTCTGGCGGCTGGCTTTGCACGAACCGGTGTCTGAAAACCCGCTGCTGACGCTGGAGTTGGGTGACACTTTGCGGGGGCCGTGGCAGCTGATTGGGCGTGACAACAACGGCAACCGCATCCAAGCGCAGGTGAAAGCATGAGGGCGGCCAGGCTGCACTGGGTCTGTGTGGGGCTGATGGCCTGCCTGAGCGCTCAAGTCTGGGCGGTCGATGCGACCCGGCTCGATTACCAATTGAAGCCTAGGCAAATTGCCCCGGACACTTGGGTGATTGAGGGGGCGGTCGAAGACTTCAGCCGCGCCAATGGCTGCAACATCATCAACACCGGATTTGTCAGCACGGCGGCAGGCACGCTGGTGCTCAACACCGGGCCTTCGCGCTTGTATGGCGAGCAACAAAAGGCGGCACTCAGTAGCGCGAAGGCGCAGCCCGTGAAGCAGGTGGTCAGCCTCAATTTGCACCCCGATTATTTTCTGGGTAACCAAGCCTGGGGCGATGTGCCCACCGCCGCCTTGCCCGGCAGCCGAGCAGGCATGCAGGCCGAGGGCAAGGCCTATGAAGACAACCTGTACCGTCTGTGTGGCGACTGGATGCGCGGCACCGAGTTTCGTCCCTCACACCAAGACATTCAGCCCGGGCGTTTCGATTGGGGTGGTCACGCCATGGAATGGGTGCGCTTGCAAGGCCACACCCAAGACGATTTGGTGTTGATCGACCACAGCACCGGCGTGCTGTTTGCCGGGGGGCTGGTGTTTGCCGAGCGTGTGCCCACATTGCCACATGCCCATTTGCCCCAGTGGATCGCCAGCTTGCAGCGCATCCGCGAATGGGTCACCCAGGGCCGCGTCAAAACCGTGGTGCCCAGCCATGGGCCGGTGCACACCGGCACCCACGGTGTAGACCAGACCTTGGACTGGCTGCAGTGGTTGCACGCGCGCATGCAGACCAGCGCCGCGCAAGGGCTGGACATATCAGAAGTTTTGCGCCTGCCCATTCCCGAGCGCTTTGCCCGTTGGGCAGCCTTGCGCGCCGAGTACGCGCGCAATGTGACCACGCTCTACCCGCGTTATGAGACTGAACAGTTTTCATTTCAGACTGCTCCGACTTTGATCTCAAAGTGATCCAAAACTGAACGCTCAGGTGTACCTGGGCTCTCATTGGGTGGCATCCACTCCGTTAAATCCGTGATTTCTAAGGGTTATTCCGGACATTTTGAGACCGGCCCATTGAGCTGCTACTGGCACGGTATTTGCCAAAGAAAACCACGACGCATGTCAGCCCTGCAGTACCGGGCGGCAAGTCGTTCATTTTTCTTCAACGCT
>CAJBLW010000033.1 GCA_903953985.1 uncultured Burkholderiales bacterium | reverse complement strand
TGCACCACCTGCTACATGTGTGCCTGCCGCTGCGGCATCCGGGTGCATTTGGTCGAGGGTGACAAAGGCCCCGAGGTGCGCTACATCGACGGCAACCCGGACCACCCGCTCAACCAGGGCGTGATCTGCGCCAAGGGCTCGGCGGGCATCATGAAGCAGTACTCGCCCGCACGCCTGACGCAGCCGCTGCTGCGCAAACCGGGCAGCGAGCGCGGGGCGGGCGAGTTTGAGTCCATCTCCTGGGAACGCGCCTTTGACATCCTGAGCGAACGCCTGACGCACATCCGAAACACCGACCCGAAAAAGTTTGCGCTGTTCACCGGGCGCGACCAGATGCAGGCGCTCACCGGCTTGTTTGCCCGCCAGTTCGGCACGCCCAATTACGCGGCGCACGGCGGCTTTTGCTCGGTCAACATGGCGGCCGGCATGATCTACAGCGTGGGCGGCAGCTTTTGGGAGTTTGGCGGGCCGGACCTGGAGCGCTCCAAACTGTTTGTGATGCTGGGCACGGCTGAAGACCACCACAGCAACCCCATGAAAACCGCGCTGTCAAAGTTCAAGCGCGCAGGCGGTCGTTTCATCTCCATCAACCCGGTGCGCACCGGCTACTCGGCCATTGCCGACGAGTGGATTCCCATCAAGCCCGGCACCGACGGCGCGCTGCTCATGGCCTTGCTGCACGAGTTGGTCCGAACTGACACGCTGGACCATGCCTTCCTCAAGCGGTTCACCAATGCGCCGCAACTGGTGGTGCTGGACGAAGGCGAGCGTGAAGGTCTTTTTGCCTTTGACCCCGACCCGGCCAAAGGCCCGCCCGGCGACGGCCGCAACCCGCACAACAAACTGGTGTTTGACCTCACCAGCGGCCGCATCCTGAACGCCTACCCCGAGGGCATTGCCGAAGGCTGCGACCCGGCACTGGACGCCCCGCCCGAAGGCCACTACACCTTGGCAGACGGCACGCGGGTGGTGCCTGCTTTTGCCCTGTTGCGCCAGCGCGTGCTCGGCTGCACGCCCGAATGGGCGCAGGCCATCACCGGCATAGCGGCAGATCGCATTCGCCTGCTGGCGCAAGAGTTGGGCCACGCCGCCCTCACGCAGGCCTTTGAGCTGCCCATTCCCTGGACCGATGCCTGGGGCAAAAAACACCCCACCACCCAGGGGCGTCCGCTGGCCTTTCACGCCATGCGCGGTCTGGCTGCACATTCCAACGGCTTTCAGACGGTGCGCTCGCTGGCGGTGCTCATGAGTCTGTTGGGCACCATCGATGCGCCCGGGGGCTTTCGGCACAAAGCGCCTTACCCGCGCCACATCGTGCCCAACTACCGGGTCTTCAACGACCCGGACATGGTCAAACCCAACACGCCGCTGAACGCCGCGCCGCTGGGCTTTCCGGCCAGCCCCGAAGAGTTGGCCATCCACGCAGACGGCACGCCGATTCGCATCGACCATGCGTTTTCGTGGGAACACCCGCTGTCGGCCCACGGCATGATGCACAACGTCATCACCAACGCGGTCAAGGGCGACCCCTACCGCATTGACACTTTGATGCTGTTCATGGCCAACATGGCGTGGAACAGCAGCATGAACACCATGGCCGTGCGCGAATCGCTCAACCGCAAGGACGCGCAGGGCGAGTACATGATCCCGTTTTTGGTGGT
>CAJBLW010000032.1 GCA_903953985.1 uncultured Burkholderiales bacterium | reverse complement strand
CACCACGATGGGTTGTCCCAAAGCGGCGCTCATTTTTTCGGCCACGATGCGTCCAGAGACATCGGCAGGCGTGCCGGGGGGCCAGGGCACGACCATGCGGATGGCTTTGCTCGGGTAGGTTTGGGCCATCGCGGCAGAGGCCAGCGTCAGCATCAGGCTGGCCAGCAAAGTGTGGGCTGCATGTCGAAAAACCGGAATGGTGGGCATGGTGAGGGGTCTCCTGGGTTTTGTCGGTTCAGATCAAACGGTGTTTGACTGTTGGCCATTATTCAAAGTCCCGTCTGGTGTGACAAATGAGTAATTGGAGCTGATTCATACCTGAATGGGTATGATTGATCATGGCTTTAAATTTACAAAGGGTGCTGACGCTCAAGCAACTGCGCTTGGTGAGCGTTCTGGGGCGCGAGCTCAACCTGAGTCGGTGTGCCGACATCCTGCACTCCACCCAGCCGGCTGCCTCAAGGGCGCTGGCCCAACTAGAGGGCCAGTTGCAGGTGATCTTGTTTCAGCGCACCACCAAACGCATGGTGCCCACTGTGGCGGGTTTGAGTCTTATTCAGCACGCTCACCGCGTGCTGGCCGAGATCGATCTGGCCGAGGAGGACTTGCTGGGCTTGTCCGGTGGTGTCAGCGCTGAGATGCGTGTCGGCGTGCTGTCTGCTTTTTCGCCGGAGGTCTTGGCGCAGGCCATGGCGCGTTCGCGTGAGATCTTGCCAGAGGTGCTGCTGATCACCCAGATGCTGCCACTGGAGGTGCTTTATGAGCAATTGCTGGATGGCCGCCTTGACCTCATGCTGGCGCACGCTGAATTCCGGGTGGATTTGAATTTGGTCGAAGTTACTCCTTTGTATGAGGAGCACAGCACCATCCTCGCAGGAGCGGGTCACCGCCTTCACAAAAAAAAGAAGCTCACATGGACAGATCTGGCGCAAGAGGCCTGGGTGTTGCCCCCGCCCCACACCCCATTGCGTCCCAAAATTGACCGAATGCTGTCAGTCCACCGCAACGGCGATCGTTTGGGGCAGGGACCGGATGTGCAAACCGACTCATCCTTGCTCGCCGTCAGTCTGATCGGTCAAACCCCGATGTTGTGGGCCATTGCCCATCAGCAGGCCAAGCAGTTCGAAGCCACCGCACAGGTGCAAGCATTGCGTGCACCCGCAGAGTTGCTCAGTGGGCCGATGTGCTGTTTTCGCTTGCGCGAGGAACGAATGAAAACGCAACAAAGCATCTTCATGGGCTGCCTGAGAGACAGTGCCCTCAGCCTGGCCGACTGAATCCCGGGTCAGCCCGCCAGCGCCGCCTTCACGGCAGCGGACACTTGGCCCATATCGGCCTTGCCTGCCAGTTGGGCTTTGACCGCGCCCATGACCTTGCCCATGTCACCTGGGCCTACCTTCTTGCCCATTTCTTCGCCGAGTTCGGCCACGATGGCCTGCACCGCAGCCGCCACCTCTTCGGCCGACATGCGTGCTGGCAGGTAGCCCACCAAAACAGCCATTTCGGCCTTTTCCTTGTCGGCCAGGTCCTGGCGGGCAGCTTGCTCAAAGGCGGCAATCGAATCCTTGCGCTGCTTGATGAGCTTGTCCACGATGGCCACCACGGCCACGTCGTCGAGTTCGATGCGCTCGTCCACTTCCTTTTGTTTCAGGGCCGACAGCAGCAGGCGGATGGTGCCCAGACGCTCGGCGTCTTTGGCCCGCATGGCGGTTTTCATGTCTTCGGTGATCTGTTCTTTCAGGCGCATGAGGGGCTCCAAGTATGGGAATTTATAAAAGGAAATCAGAAACAACAAAGCCCGCCTGAGCGTCCTCCAGCGGGCTTGTTTGCAGACCTTTTCAGGTCAAGCAAAGGGGAAGATCAGTACATCTTCTTGGGCAGCTGCATGCTGCGCACGCGCTTGTAGTGACGCTTAACGGCAGCCGACTTCTTGCGCTTGCGCTCGGTCGTGGGCTTTTCGTAGAACTCGCGGGCACGCAGGTCGGTCAGCAGGCCGAGCTTTTCGATGGTGCGCTTGAAGCGACGCAGGGCAACGTCGAACGGCTCGTTTTCTTTCACGCGGATGGTGGTCATTGAATCAAAGTTTCCAAAAAATGTGCCGGCTGCGGAAGCAAGGGAGATCGGGCCCTTGAAACCCAGTTTCGGCGGTTCCCCGTCACGAACTAGTATTTGGCAGACGGGGGTTTGCCAGCAAAGCCTGAGATTATAGCCATGAAATCCAGTTATTCAGCCCACGGTGGTGCGGCGCTAAGTGCTTCGCTGGTTGGCCAGTGCTGTGGCGCATGCATGGCCGCTGGCCCAGGCCCATTGAAAGTTGTAACCGCCCAGCCAGCCCGTCACATCCACCACTTCACCAATGAAGTACAGGCCCATTTGTCTGGATTCCATGGTTTGTGAAGACAGGTCTCGCGTGTCCACGCCGCCCAGGGTCACCTCGGCTTTTTTGTACCCTTCGCTGCCAGTTGGCGTGAGCGTCCAGCTGGACAAAGCTTCGGCCAGCTTGTTCAAGGCTTTGTCGGGTACTTCGGCTGATGTGCGTTGCAAGGCGGGGTCTTGGCTGACCCAGGCCTCGGCCAAGCGGCTGGGCACCAAGGTGGCCAACTCGTTGCCCAGCAATTTTTTCGAGCGCAGCTTGGCCTCTTGCAAACGATGGTGCAAGTTCACCTCGGGCGCCAGGTTCAGGCGAATGGGCGTGCCCTCCTGCCAATAACTTGAAATTTGCAGCACGCCCGGGCCTGACAACCCCCGGTGGGTGAACAACAAGTCCTCGTCAAAATGCATGCGGGTTTTCTTCTCTCCTGTGCTGATGCCCACGGGCAAGGCCAGTCCGGCCAATTGCGCATAAGGCGCCCAGGCAGCGCCGTCAAAAGTCAAAGGCACAAGACCAGCGCGTCGCTCGACCAGGCGCAGGCCGAACTGCGTGGCCACTTCGTAGCCCCAGCCAGTGGCCCCGATTTTGGGGATGGACAAGCCCCCCGTGGCCACCACCAAAGACTTTGTTTGGACTGGGCCTTGTGAGGTGTCCAATTCGTAGCCGCCATCGGCCAAGTGACGCACAGCTTGCACGCTGCAGCCCATTTTCAGGGTCACGCCACCTGCTTCGCATTCGGCCAACAGCATGCGGATGATGTCTTCAGCCGAATGGTCGCAAAACAGCTGGCCCTTGTGCTTTTCATGGAAAGCGATGCCGTGCTTTTGCACCAAATCGATAAAGTCTTGTGGGGTGTAGCGCGACAGGGCCGAGCGGCAAAATTGCGGGTTATGGCCGATGAAGTGCTTTTGTGGGGCCGATGCATCGAGCAATCGGTTGGTGAAATTGCAGCGTCCACCGCCTGAGATGCGGATCTTTTCGGCGATCTTCTCGCTGTGGTCGAGCAACAGAACCTTCAGGCCGCGCTGGCCTGCCACGCCTGCGCAAAACAAACCGGCAGCCCCGGCACCCACGATGACTGCATCCCATTGGTTCATGCGCGAGAGTGTAGCTGGGTTATGTTTTGCTTATGCGCATTCAATGCGCATAGAATGTGACGAAATGGGGGGCACCATGTCATCTTTTGAACCCATCGCTAAAAAACCAGTCAACCTCTCGCTCAGCGAAGCGCTGGTGCAGGAGTCTCGCTCTTATTGCGGCAACCTCTCCGCCAAGGTTGAAGAAATGCTGCAGGCGTATGTGGTGGCTGAGCGTCAGTCTCGCCAGCAACACCGGGAGCAAGCTCAGCGGGCTGTGACCGATTGGAATGCCCTGCACGACTCATCTGGTTCTTACGCCGATGGTCACTCCACGCTCTGAAACCTGAGCGATGCCGCAATTCGACGTTCTCCTGAACCCTGGCCCCATGCGGGACACCGTGCCCATGGTGGTGCTGGTGCAGTCTTCGCTGTTTGACGGCTACCGTCGCCGGGTTGTGGTTCCGCTGGTGCTGCGTTCGGCCTTACCAGCCGGGGCCAAAGTGGCAGGCACGCGCATGAACCCGGTGTTCAAAATCAAGGGGCAGACCTTGGTGCTGCACCCGTTGGACATGGTGTCGGTAGCCAGCGATCAATTGGGCCCTTGCGTGGGCAATTTGGCCGATCAGGGGCAAGTGATTGCCGATGCCCTCGATGAACTGCTCACGCGCAGCTGGGGCTGAAATCAAGCCACTTTTTGTGAGCTGTTCTGCTGTGCGGCCCAAGCCCGCGCGCCCTTGACCACATCACCCACCACGATGACGCTCGGGCTTTGCAGGCCCTCGCGTTCGATGGTGTTCACTACCTCGCCGAGCGTCGTCAGGGCTTGGCGCTGCTGGGGCAAGCTGGCGTGCTGCACGATGGCCACGGGCGTGTGATCGGGCAGGCCTTGCAGCAAGCCGTGACTGATGTGCTCTAGGCTGCTCACGCCCATGTAAATCACCAGGGTCAGTTTGGCCTGACGAGCGGTGGCCGCCAGCTGTGGCCAGTCGGTCCCGCCGTCTCCGGGTTTGGCATGGCCCGTCACAAACACCACGCCATGTGCATGCTCGCGGTGGGTGAGCGGAGCTCCCAGGCTGCTCATGCCCGCCAGGCCCGAGGTGATGCCGTTGACCACCTCGACGTCGATGCCTGCTGCGCGCAAATGTTCGACTTCTTCGCCGCCACGGCCAAAGATGAACGGGTCGCCGCCCTTGAGGCGCACCACCTGCTCGCCTTCTTGCACGGCGGTGATCATCAGTTTGTCAATGAAGGCCTGCGGCGTGCTTTTGCAGCCACCGCGTTTGCCCACATGCACGATGCGGGCGTTGGCTGAGGCGTGTTCAAGAACGGCGTCGTTGACCAAATCGTCCACCAGGATGAGGGTGGCACTGGCAATCGCTTTCACGGCTTTGAGGGTCAGCAGTTCCGGGTCGCCGGGACCTGCGCCGACCAAGGTGCAGCGGCCTGTGGTGGAGGTGTTCATGGTTTGACCTCTTGCAGGATGTGTTGGACTTGCTGCGCCACCGGACCAGGCACAGGCAATTCATCGCGCAAAACGCGCTGGATGTAAGCAGCCGTGCCCACCGCATCGGTTGCGGGCAGGTCGGGCACTTGCACCAGCGAGCCTTCTTGTGGGACCTGCACGCGCCGCGTTTGACCATGTTTGAAAACATCCATCGCTGGCGTGCGCCGGGCATCGGCCACGCTCTCGCCTTCGGTGCCGCGCAGCAAGAGGGCGTGCTGGCCGGTCAGGGCCAAGGTGGCCGACATCGACAGCAAATATTCGGGGTGGGTGTAGCTGCTGACCACCAGTGCAGGGCCGTTGCAGGGGTTCATGAGTTTCACCAAGCTGTGCCCCGGGTTGCGCAGGCCGACCACGCGGCGCACGGCCAGAAGGCCTTCCAGCCCGGCGTTCAAAACTCCGGTGGGAATGAACTGCACTTGTCCTGTTGTTGCGGGGCCTACATGGTCAGTTGGGCTCACGCCCAAATGCGCAAATACCGCCTGGCTGCTCACCCGTTTGTCTTCAGTAGCGCTGCCGTGCACCACCACCGCCACGCCTTCGCGCGCCAGCAGCAAGGCCAGCAGTGGCGTTAGCACCGGCAGTTTGCGTGCCCCGTTGTAGCTGGGCAGCACCACAGTGGGCGCTTGGCCAGTGTGGACTTTGTTCAGCCGTGCGTGCGTGGCGTCCAGAAAACCGGCCATCTCTTCGGGCGTCTCACCCTTGATGCGCATGGCGATGCAAAAAGCGCCCAATTCAAGGTCACTGATCTGCTGGTCAAGGATCTGCCCCATCAGGTCTGCGGCTTGCGCACGACCCAGCGCACGCGCGCCGTCTTTGCCGCGTCCGATCTCCTTGATGTAGTGGCTGATTCCCATGCGGGCGATTGTGGAGGAATCCATCTAACTGTTTGTTATATGTGTATGGCGCTCAGGCAGGTGCCATGCCGTGCTGCCGCTTGAGCGCATCGCACGCGGATGATTGCCAAAAAGCCAGCAGCGCACGCATGGCATCAGGCTGTCCACAAGAGGCCGCCACCGAGCCCGAGAAGGTGGTGATGATTTCCACCGCCGGGGGCAGGCCGCCCACGATGGTGATGCCCTGCACGCCCAACATTTCGCTCAGCTGCTGAAAGCCCAGTGCGACTTCGCCCTGCGCCAACAGCGAGCCCACCGGCACGCCGGGTTTGGCCTGCACGAGGCGGTCTTTGATTTGTTCGGTGATGCCCCAGCGCTCGAACTGTTTGGCCAGCTGCACGCCGCTCGGGCCGGTGGAATAGCCCAGCGTGGGCGCGGCCAGAACAGCGGCTTTGAGCGCCGCCTCGGTCGAGATGTCGGGCACGGGCTGGCCTGCAGGCACGGCCACCGCCACACCCGAGCGAACCAGGTCAGTGCGACTGCCCGCCTGCACATGGTCGCTGGCGATCAGTTTGTCGATGGCGTCGCTGGCCAACACCACGCCGTCAAAGGCCTCACCGGCTTGCACGCGCTTGGCGGCATCGACGCCGCCACCCGACTCGACCAACACTTGAACATCAGGCGCTTGTGCTTTGTACAGCGCCGCCAGATCGGCCAGCAGGGGCTTGGTGGCCATGGAGGAAATGAGTCGCAGTGTGGTCATGGTGGTTGCTTTGAAAGGATGCTTCGTTGACCGTTGGATTATGGCCAAGGGCCGGACCCGCACCCATGCGCCGCTTAAACTCGCGGTCATGAGAATTTTGGGAATCGAATCTTCATGCGACGAAACGGGCGTGGCCTTGGTGGAAACCACGGGCGATGCATTGCCGCGCCTCTTGTCGCACGCGCTGTACAGCCAGATCGAGATGCACCAGGCCTATGGCGGCGTGGTGCCTGAGCTGGCCAGCCGCGACCACATCCGTCGGGTTCTGCCGCTCACACGTCAGGTGCTGGCCGAGGCCGGGGCCACTTTGGCCGACATTGATGTGGTGGCCTATACCCGAGGGCCGGGCCTGGCTGGGGCGCTCTTGGTGGGCTCGGGCGTGGCCTGTGCGCTGGCTGCCGCTTTGGGCAAGCCGGTGCTGGGCGTGCACCACTTGGAAGGTCATTTGCTGTCGCCATTTTTGAGCGCTGACCCGCCCGAATTCCCCTTCATTGCCTTGTTGGTGTCGGGTGGGCACACCCAACTCATGCGGGTGGACGGCGTGGGTCGCTACGAGCTGCTGGGCGAAACCATCGACGACGCCGCGGGCGAAGCCTTTGACAAATCGGCCAAGCTCATGGGTTTGCCTTACCCCGGAGGCCCCGGACTGTCGCGTTTGGCCGATCAGGGCAACCCAGCCGCGTACAAGCTGCCGCGCCCCTTGCTGCACAGCGGCGATCTGGACTTTTCTTTTGCGGGCCTCAAAACAGCCGTGCTGACCCAAAGCCAGAAAATTGGCCCTGCCGCCCACACCGAGGGCGCGCCCGAGCGTGCCGACCTGGCCGCATCGACCCAGGCCGCGATTGTGGAAGTGCTGGTCAAAAAATCGATGACTGCGCTCAAGACCAGCGGCATGAAGCGCCTGGTGGTGGCAGGCGGCGTGGGGGCCAACCGCGAGCTGCGTGCCCAACTGAACACCGCATGCGCCAAAGCCCAAGTGCGGGTGCACTACCCGGAGCTGCATCTGTGCACCGACAACGGCGCCATGATCGCCATGGCCGCGGCCATGCGTTTGCAAGCCGGGGTGCAAACCGCCGAAGCGCGTTATAGCTTTGATGTGAAGCCGCGCTGGCCCTTGGGTGACCTCACCCCCGTTTGAGTACCCTGCGTAAGCCCCGCGTGAATGCGGGTTAACCCGACAGTTTGTGCCTTGGCTGGTTAAACTGAGTCCCTTTGCTTGCGCGCGATGGGTCACGGCCTGGCGTCAATCTGTTTATGTTTTCCCTGCTTTTTTTCTCGCGACGCACTTGGGTGAGTTTGGCTTTTGCCTTGTGTTGGGTGCCTGTCCATGCGCAGTCTCCTTCGCCCATTCGGCTTGCGCTGATCGAGGGCCTGAGCGGCCCCTTTGCCAACACGGGTGAGGCGGTGGTGCGCAACATCGTCTGGGCGGTCGAGCGGGTCAATGCCCGCGGCGGTGTCCCAACCACTCAAGGCATGCGGCCCATGCTGTTGACACGCCACGACAGCAAAGGCCAACGCGAAGAGGCTTTGTCGGCCCTCAAATCGGCCATCGACGATGGCGCGCAGGTGGTCTTGCAAGGCAACTCGTCGGCCAATGCGGCGGCCCTGATCGACGCCATCAACAAGCACAACGAGCGCGAGCCCACCCGGCGCGTGCTCTTTCTCAATTACTCCGCGGTGGACCCGGCCTTGACCAATGAGAAATGCAGCTTCTGGCATTTCCGTTTTGATGCCCATGCTGACATGCGCATGGCGGCGCTCTTGCAGGTCTTGCGCGAAGACCAAAGCGTCAAATCGGCCTATTTGATCGGTCAGGACTACAGCTTTGGTCAGGCCGTGTTGCGCGAGGCCCGGCGGCAGTTGGGCGTGCAGCGCCCAGATGTTCAGATCGTGGGCGACGAGCTGCACCCCATGGGCCGTGTGAAAGATTTTTTGCCCTACGCCGCCAAGATCAAGGCCAGCGGTGCACAGGCCGTGATCACGGGCAACTGGGGCAATGACCTGACGCTCTTGGTCAAGGCCGCCCGCGAGGCCGGTTACGAAGGCAAGCTCTACACCTTTTATGGCAACGCCTTGGGCGCGCCTGCCGCCATTGGGGAGGCCGGTTTGGGCCGTGTGATTGCGGTGGCTGACTGGTTGCCCAATGTACCGGGCGAAGCCAGTGCGGAGTTTTACAAGTCGTTCCGCCAGCGCTTTCCCAAGCCATCCGAAGACTATGTCCATGTGCGCATGCAACTCATGATCGAGGCGCTGGCGCAGGCGGTGGAAAAAGCAGGAGGAACCGACCCGGTGGCGGTGGCCTTGCAGCTGGAAAAAGCCCGCGTTGGCATCGCCGGGCAATCTGGGAGTATGCGTGCGCAAGACCACCAGTTTCAACAGCCGCTGGTGGTGGGCGTGATGGCCCGCCAAGGCACACCGGGTGTACCTTTTGATGTGGAAGGCTCGGGTTACGGTTTCAAAGTCGTGCGCCAGATCAAGGCCGAGCAGGCCCGCCTGCCCAGCACGTGCCAGATGGTGCGGCCAGGGTCCTGAGCGATTTTTCTGGCGGTTTTTTCTCACTGACGCGGTGTGGAGGCCAGTGCCAAGGCTTTGTCACGAAGCCTGTGGCTAAGCTGCGCCAACAGTTCGAGAATTTGAAACAATATGTAATAACTTTTTAATTGCTCTTTGTATTTTAAAATTAATTATTAAGATGTAAATAAATGAAAATGAGAAATCCGATGAAAGGTAAATATTCGGATTTTTGAGGGACTCGATTGAATGCTTGACAGTCCCTTGTCTTTTTCAAGTGGTCATCTGCTGAATTCATTTTTTTATCAAAAGGCAAAAAATGAGCATCGTCAATTATTTCAACCACGGTTTTCAACGCGACATCGGCAAGCTGAAATTCAGCGAAGTGCCGAAAGTGCTCAAAGACATTTTGAATGACAAGGACCTGATCCAGTTCGGGGGCAAAAACTGGTCACGCGCCCAAGACGACCTGAATGACATCGATGACGAGTGGCGGCCCATGTTTGTGTTGTGCTTGTTTGCTTTGGTGGCCACGGACCAATGCATGCAGACTTATTTCAAGCCGCATTACGCTGCGTGGCGTGCTCACACCGCTTACCCAAAGTTTGGCTGGACCCGGTTTGGTTTGTACAACGAAAACCCACTGAAACTGTTGTCTGTACCCGAGCAGGCGCAACTGGTCGATGTGGAACAAACCTGTGCCTTGATGCGCGAATTTGTAGGTTTTTATCGCACCTTGGTTGCCGACTATTGCCACTTGCACGCGCCTCAGATGTCGGCCGATTTGTTCTTTTCCAGACTCCTGCAAGACGATATCTTCGCCATGGGCGAGGGCCGGGTGGTGACAACATTCAAGCAAGCTGCACCTGTTTTAATTAAGGGCCGCACTTTGGACGTATCGGCATCCGAAGGCTATTTGTTGGTGGCTTGAGATTTTGTGACGAGGGGCCCCAAGTGAGGGCTTTCAACCGCTCCTGAACACGCGCAGTTCAGGCGGTAAGCTAGGGTGCCGAGGGCGCACTATCTGTGCTTTTTTCAATGACGATGACGCAGGGTTTGACCCAATGGCTGAAGGCGTCACAGCGGCTAGCATCAAGTCTTGATTTACTTAACTTGCTAAGCATCTGGCGTTGGCGTTTCAGCCTTAGGTCTGCATTGTCCTGCTCAATACTCGCCAGCACCATCAAAGCACCCCCTGACATGCTCATCGCGCACAACTACATTGGCGGCCAATGGCTTAAGCCCAGCGGCGTTCTCACCATCGGAGATTCCATGAATCCGGCCACGGGCGAAAAAGCCGCCCAATTCGTGGCCGCCAGTGTGCAAGAGGTGGATGCCGCCATCGCCAGCGCTCGCCGCGCCTTTGAATCCACCACTTGGGCGCAACAACCCAAGCTGCGCGCTGATGTGCTGCGCCTGTTTGCCGATCGCCTGGAGCACAACAAGGCGCAAGTGGTGCAAACGCTGGTGCAGCTCAATGGCAAGTTACAGCGCGAGGCCGAAGGCGAAGTCATGGCTGGCATTTCAGAGCTGCGTTATTACGCCGGGCTGGCGCGCAACCTGTTTGGCCGGGTCATTGAGATGGAGCCCGATGTTTATTCGCACATCGAGCGCGAAGCCATTGGTGTGGCCGCCATCATCGTGCCCTGGAACGCGCCTGTGACTTTGCTGGTGCGCTCTTTGGCCCCGGCGCTGGCTGCGGGCTGCACCGTGGTCATCAAGGCAGCCCACCAGACCGCACTCGTGCACACCCAGGTCATGGCCTGTCTGGTGGCCGATGAGCGCATTCCGGCAGGCGTCATCAATTCTTTCATTGAGCAAGACATCGTGGCCACGCAGCACCTGTGCGCGCACCCCGAAGTCGATGTCATCAGCTTCACGGGTTCGACCCATGTGGGCAAGCAAATTGCCTTGTCGACGGCCAAAAACCTGACTCGCTTGTCGTTGGAGCTGGGTGGCAAGGCACCAGCCATCGTGCGTGCCGATGCCAACATGAGCGCTGCTGTGCGCGGCATT
>CAJBLW010000031.1 GCA_903953985.1 uncultured Burkholderiales bacterium | reverse complement strand
CCAGGTAATACACGCCAACGATCAAAGGGATCGCCACAATGCGCGTCCAGGTCATGATGGTGGGAATCGTGAAAAACATGCGGTTGATTGTGGCACGCCCAGCCAACGGCTTGATGACAGTCTTGTCCGGGCTCAGTGCAAGGCGTTGTAAATGGTCTCAGCCAGCTCTCGAGAGATGCCTTCCACCCCCAGCAAATCTTCCACACTGGCACTTTCCACGCCACGCACGCCGCCAAAGCGCTGCAGCAATTTGGCCCGTTTGCGCGGACCGATGCCCGGAATTTCCTCGATCTTGCTGCCGCCCATCCGGACCTTGGCCCGCTGCGCCCGCATGCCCGTGATGGCAAAGCGGTGTGCTTCGTCGCGAATTTGGGCCACCAGCATGAGCGCTGCCGAATCCTTGCCCAGATAAACCTTCTCGCGGCCATCGGCAAACACCAGCTCTTCCAGGCCCACCTTGCGGCCCTCGCCTTTTTCCACCCCCACGATGCGCGACAGGTCCAGCCCCAGGTCGCTGAACACCTCCCGGGCCATGCTGACTTGGCCCTTGCCGCCGTCGATCAGCACCAGGTCGGGCAGCCGGGCTGTGCCCTCGCCCGAGCGCAAGGCCTCTGCCAATTTTCCATAGCGGCGCATCAGCACCTGGCGCATGGCCGCGTAATCGTCGCCCGGCGTGATGCCTTCGATGTTGTAGCGACGGTATTCACTGCTTTGCATCTTGTGCTGGCGAAACACCACGCAAGAGGCTTGCGTGTTTTCACCCGCCGTGTGCGAGATGTCGAAACACTCGATGTGCAGCGCATCCAAATCGTCCGGGGCCAAATCCAGCGCATCGGCCAATGCCCGGGTGCGGGCTTGTTGCGAGCCTTCCTCTGCCAAAAGTCGGGCCAACTTGATGTCGGCGTTTTTCTCACTCATCTCCAGCCACACACGGCGCTGTTCGCGGGGGTTGTGCACGGCCGCAATTTTGTAGCCTGCTTGCTGCGACAAGGCCGCCACCAAGACTTTGTCCACAGCCACGCTGGTGATCAACGCAGCCGGAACCGGAATGCCAATGTAGTGCTGCGCCATGAAAGCTTCGAGCACCTGGATCTCGACCGCAACCGGCGGTTCTTCGTCGTCTTCGATGCCCTGCAAAGCATGGGCATCTTCGACATGCGCCGGGAAATAAGCCCGATCCCCCAAATGCCGCCCGCCACGCACCATGGCCAGGTTCACGCAAGCGCGTCCCCCGTGCACCCGAACCGCCAATATGTCCACATCGGTGTCGGTGCCGGTGTCCACTGACTGCTGGTGCAGCACCCGCGACAAGGCGGTCATCTGGTTGCGCACCTCAGCCGCTTGCTCAAAGGCCAAACGATCGGCGTGCGCCATCATCCGCGCCTCCATCTCTTGCAACAACCCTTGGGTCTCGCCCTTTAAAAAGCGCTCGGCATGCTGCACATCGTCGGCATAGGCTTCTGGTGTAATAAGGTTCACACACGGCCCCGAGCAGCGCTTGATTTGAAACAGCAAACAAGGTCGGGTGCGGTTGGCAAACACCGTGTCTTCACAAGTGCGCAGGCGAAACACTTTTTGCAAGAGCTGAATCGACTCTTTGACTGCCCAGGCACTGGGAAACGGGCCAAAGTAGCGATGTTTCTTCTCGACCGATCCCCGGTAATAGGCCACGCGGGGAAAAGTTTGCGGCTCCGGCGCCCCCGAAGCGCTTGGCACGGCCTTCAAAAACAACGTGCCGTTGCCTGTGAGCTTGAGGTAGGGGTAGGTTTTATCGTCCCGAAACAGGATGTTGAAGCGCGGGCTGAGTGACTTGATCAGATTGTTTTCGAGCAGCAGCGCCTCGGCCTCGGAGCGCACCACCGTGGTCTCTAGGCGGGCGATCTTGCTGACCATGTGGCCGATGCGCGTGCCGCCATGGTCCTTCTGGAAATAGCTCGACACCCGCTTTTTGAGCTGCTTGGCCTTGCCCACATACAGCACGTTGCCCTGCGCATCAAAGTAACGGTAAACCCCCGGCAAAGCCGGAAGCGCGGCCACCTGGGCCAGCAAGATATCGTTATGTGCCGCTGTCATGGCGCGTATTGTGACGGGGAAACAATTTGCCCCGACAATTCCGAATCATGAAAACGCATCGGCTTTGGGACATTTTTTGCACCGTCATCGACAACCACGGCGACCTGGGCGTGTGCTGGCGCCTGACGCGCCAATTGCTGGCCCAAGGCCAATCGGTGCGCCTGTGGGTAGACGACGCCTCGGCCCTGAGCTGGATGGCCCCTGACGCCCCTACCCTGCCCAAACTGCAAGTGCTGCCCTGGGCTGCCGCCAGCCAAAGTGGGGTGCTGAAAAGCCTAAAGCCCGCCGACGTGTGGATCGAAGCCTTTGGCTGCACCCTGCCCGAAGCCTTTGTGGCCCACGGAGTCGCCACTCACCCGCAACAACCGGCGTGGATCAACCTGGAATATTTGAGCGCCGAGGACTGGGTGCCCCGGATGCACGGCCTGCCCTCACCCGTGATGAGCGGCCCCGCCAAGGGCTGGACCAAGCGCTTTTTTTACCCCGGCTTCACGGCAGACACGGGCGGCCTGCTGCGCGAAACCGATTTACTGGAACGGCAAGAGCGCTTTGACCGCGCTGCCTGGCGTCAGCAACACGTCCCTGACTTGGCACCAGGCGGCCTATTGATCAGCCTGTTTTGCTACGAACCCGTCGCCCTGCCCCAACTGCTGGCCCAACTGGTAGGTACACACCACCACCTTCTGGTCACTCCCGGCCGCCCGCTGGCGGCGGTGCAGCAAGCCCTGGCAGGTATGCCCGTACACCCTAACTGGAGCGCCCTGCCCTACACCGACCAAAACGGCTTCGACGAAATGCTTTGGGCCTGTGACCTCAACTTTGTGCGTGGCGAAGATTCTCTCGTGCGCGCCCTGTGGGCGGGCCAGCCCTTCATTTGGCACATCTACCCGCAGGATGACAACGCGCACCACACCAAAATGGAGGCGCTTCTGGAGGAGATGCAAGCGCCAGAGAGCCTTCGGCGAGCGCATCGGGTGTGGAACCGCATTGAAAACACGGCTTGGCCCTCGTTGAAGACCGAGGCCCTGGAGTCTTGGTCAGCCTGCGTCACAGCAGCACGTGCCCGACTACTCATACAACACGCCTTGCACGCCCAGCTCATGGCCTTTGCACAAGTCCAGACCTCTACCCGTGAGGTCCTTTGCAGGGATAATCCAACCTCATGACTTTGATTGAAACCCTATTTCCCCTGGGCTGGCAGCACTACCTGCTGGGCGGCCTCACCATTGGCGCTGGCGTGGCGCTGCTGTATTTGTTCAACGGCTGGGTTGGCGGTATGAGCTCCGCCTTTTCCAGCAGTTGGTCCTTTGTGTCCAAGCGGGCGTTTTTTCAGCAAGCACGCTTTGTCAACACCCGCCAATGGCGATTGGTTTACGCCCTAGGCGTGGTGCTGGGGGCACTGGTTTGGCGCTTTGCGCTGGCGGGGGGTGAGGCGCAGCACACCAGCGTGCCGGTGTGGCAACTGCTGGTGGGCGGCTTTTTGGTGGGCTACGGTGCGCGTTTGGGCAACGGCTGCACCTCAGGGCACGGTATTTGCGGACTGGGGGCCTTGCAACTGCCATCGCTCGGCGCGGTGCTCACTTTCATGGCCACCGCCTTTTTGACAGCCAACCTGATGGCCATCGCCACGAAAGGTCTGGCATGAACCCGCACACCCTCACCTTGCCTAAAGCGCTGGTCACTTTGTTGGCCGGAGCCTTGTTTGGCTTTGGCCTGTCGCTGGCCACCATGGTCCAGCCCGAAGTCGTCATCGGCTTTTTGCAGTTCAAGGACTGGGGCCTGATGCTGGTCATGGGAGGCGCTGCTGGCTTGGCCATGCTGGCTTACAAGGGCTTTCCGCGTTGGTTCAGTCGTCCTCTATTGGGCGGTCAGTTCCTCACCCAGCCTGCCAACTGGAACCGCCAGACGGTCATCGGCTCGGCCATTTTCGGCATCGGCTGGGGATTGTCGGGCGTGTGCCCCGGCCCGGCCATTGCAGCTTTGGGCACGGGCAACACCGACATCCTGTGGGCTTTGGGTGGCATTGTGCTGGGCGCTTTGGCGCAAGGCCTGACGGCGCGGGATTAACTGCTGCACCCACTTACAGACCCAAACAGGGCCCTCGCAGGTTAGAATAGTGGGCTTGGCCTCAGGTCACCCCCCTTTCATTTCAGACTCAATTCCTATGAAAACCGCTCAAGAAATCCGCGTCGGCAACGTCATCATGCATGGCAAAGACCCCATGGTCGTCCTGCGCACCGAATACCAGCGTGGCGGCCGTGGCTCGTCCACCGTGCGCATGAAGCTCAAAAGCCTGATCGCCACCTTCGGCACCGAAGTCGTGTTCCGCGCCGACGACAAGATGGACCAGGTCATTCTGGACAAGAAAGACTGCACCTATTCTTATTTCGCTGACCCCCGGTACGTTTGCATGGACACCGATTTCAACCAGTACGAAGTCGAAGCCACCAACATGGGCGACGCCCTGAACTACCTCGAAGACGGCATGGAACTCGAAGTGGTGTTCTACAACGAGAAAGCCATCTCGGTCGAATTGCCCACCAGCGTGGTGCGCGAGATCACTTGGACCGAGCCCGCAGTCAAAGGCGACACCTCGGGCAAAGTGCTCAAGCCCGCCAAAATCGCCACTGGACTTGAAGTGCCTGTGCCCTTGTTTGTGGCCCAAGGCGACAAGATCGAAATCGACACCCGCACGGGCGAATACCGCAAGCGCGTCTGATCTTCGATCAAGCCCCTCAACAAAGCCCCGCAAGGGGCTTTTTTCATGGGCCAAACGATTCGCAGATGTTTTTGAGCACGGCATCTTGCGTGCAGACGAGTCGATGCACAATGCCACCATGCCATCCCGACAAGATCTCTTTGCACCCTCCCTGCCCCACGCATGGGCCGAGCTGCAAGCCGAAGCCAAAACCACCGATTGGCTGGAGCCTGAAGCCAACCGCTTGGCCTTTGCCGACCCTGAATTTTTGTTGCGCCGAGAAACCCGGGGCATTCGATTTCAACTTGAAATGCTCAAACCCGACCTGGCACAAACCGAGGCCAAAATTGAGCACACCGTGGTGGTGTTCGGCAGCGCCCGGTTCGTGGACATTTCCAGAGCTCAGGCGCAACTGAACGCTGCCCAACAAAGCGGCCACGCGCAAGACATCGCCCAAGCCGAAGCGGCCGTGCGCAATGCCCAGCATTACGAAAACGCCCGTTGTTTTGCGCAGCTGGTGGCCCGAACTTGCTCGTGCCTGCCAGACACTGAAAAACTGTTCATTTGCACTGGCGGCGGCCCCGGCATCATGGAAGCGGCCAACCGGGGAGCGCAAGAAGCTGGCGCACCTTCGGTGGCGCTGAACATCGCTTTACCTCACGAGCAAAAACCCAACCCCTATGTCACGCCCGAGCTGAGCTTCAAGTTCCATTACTTTGCCCTGAGAAAAATGCACTTCATGATGCGGGCCAAAGCTTTGGTCGCGTTTCCAGGTGGTTTTGGCACATTGGACGAGTTGTTCGAAGTGATGACGCTCGTTCAAACGCACAAGTCTCGCCCCGTGCCGATCTTGTTGTTTGGTACTGAGTTCTGGAAGCGTCTGATCGACATGGACGTGCTGGTGCAAGAAGGCACGATTTCAGCAGACGACCTGAAGCTGTTCCAGTACGTCGATACACCCGAAGCGGCTTGGCAAGCGATCTGCGATTTTTATCAACTCAAGGTGTCTTGAGCTTTGTGAGCTGGCCCCGACCGCAAATGCCAAGCCCCCGGGGCCCCTGAGCCCACCGCTGCGCCCACGACCCAAAACAAGGGCGCCACGCCCACCACGGCACCCAGCGCGCCAAACAGCATGGGCATGAGCACACTGGAAGCGTTGATGCTCATCAGGCGCAGGCCCAGCGCCTCGCCTTGCCGATGCGTCGGGGTGATTTGGTGCAAGGTGCTCATGATCATGGGCTGCACCGTGCCCAGGACCAGCCCCAGCAACACCGAACAAACCCCCATGGCCCCAGCACTGGGCATGAGCGGGTAGATCGCAAACAACAAAGCAGTGCACACCATGGCCGTGGTGATGACTTGGTGCTCTTTGACGTGCCGAGCAATAAGGGGCAAACACACGCGAATAAGAGCCGCCGCCAAGGCAAACGCGCCCAGGATAGAACCCACCACCGAAGCGCTGTAACCGCGCTCATGGCCCAGTACTGGCACCACAAAGGTG
>CAJBLW010000030.1 GCA_903953985.1 uncultured Burkholderiales bacterium | reverse complement strand
GTTGCCGCTGGGCGTCTTAATGCGGCGGCTGGTGATGGTGCCGTCAGGTGCCACGCGGATTTCTACCTCGGCGCGAGGGTTGCCGACTGTGTCGCCGGGGTAATTGATGTTGGGTTTGATGCGGCCCACGAGGCGTCCCGCATAACTGGACGAGGGGCCCGAGGATTTGAGCGCTGTGCCTGTGGCATTGGGTCCGCCTGATGCGCCGGCCATGCCTTGCGTGCGTTGCATTTGTTCCTTGCGCAAGGCCTCGGCCACGGCTGCGTCAGCCTTATCCTCGGCCTCTTTTCGGGCTTGTTCTTGCTTGCGCTTATCCTCGTCGGCCTTGGCTTTCTCAGCAGCTTTCTTCTTTTCCAGTTCTTTCTTCTCCTGAGCGGCTTTTTCCTGCGCAGCCTTGTCCTTGAGGGCTTTTTCCTTAGTGGCTTTGTCCTTCTCGGCTTTTTCTTCGGCCTCTTTTTTCTTCTTCTCCTGGGCCTTGCGTTGGCGTTCGGCGGCTTCTTGCTTTTTCTTGTCTTCTTCTTTTTTCTTTTCGAGCGCAATTTGAGCATCGCGCAGGCTGTTGTCAGGATTGGGTTCTGGCGCGGGCCGGGGAGGTGCCGGTTTTGGGGGCGGTTCGGGCTTGGGCTCAGGCTTGGGTGGGGCGGGCGGGGGTTCTTGCAGTTTGGGGGCCGCCGCTTGCGGCACTGCAGACCACAGCTCGGCTTCGGCTTGGACGGTCTGGGGCTGGATTTTCCAGGCGGTGGCCAGGCCCAGAGCCAGGAACAAAGCCAGGTGCGCTACACCGGCCACCACCCAAGCGCGGCCCATGCCCGGCGCAGTCGGGGGGGCGAACTCTAGGTGAGGGGCGTGTTTGGAACTCACGACGGTGACTTTCAGGGTGCCAGCTGAACCGACAGGCCCACTCGGGCAATGCCCGCACGCTGCAGGCTGTCCATGACCTTGACCACGGTTTCATACTTGACGCTGCGGTCCGCGCTGATGACCACAGCGGTGTTGGTGCCGTCGCCCACCAAGCGTTTGACGCTGCCGGCGACGCTGCCCAAGGTGGTGCTGTCGGTCTTGCCGTTGCTCACCAGCTCCAGTCGCTCGTCTTTTTGGATGACCACCTGAACCACTTGGTCAGGTTGTTTGGCGGCTTTGCCCACGCTGGGCAAATCGACCATGCTGGGGGTGATCATGGGGGCTGTGACCATGAAGATGATCAGCAGCACCAGCATCACATCGATGAAGGGCACCATATTGATTTCGGAGATGGTGCGGCGACCGCGACTTCGGGAAGAGGGGGATGGCATGGCGCACTCCGATCAATGGCCAGAGGCCGAGCCGCTGCCGCCGGTCGAGCCCAGGCTGCGCTGCAGGATGTTGGAGAACTCTTCGATGAAGGTTTCGAGTTTGATGGCGATGCGGTCTACATCATGGGAAAACCGGTTGTAGGCCAGCACGGCGGGGATGGCGGCAAACAAGCCGATGGCGGTGGCCACCAGGGCTTCAGCAATGCCGGGGGCCACAACGGCCAGAGTGACCTGCTGCAAGCTGGCCAAGCCGGTGAAGGCGTGCATGATGCCCCACACCGTGCCAAACAAACCCACGTACGGCGAGATGGAGCCGACCGAGGCGAGGAAGGCCAGTTGCGATTCGGCCATGTCCATCTCGCGCTGGAAGCTCGCCCGCATGGCGCGGCGTGCGCCGTCAAGCAAGGTGCCTGCGTCACTGATGCGGCGTTCGCGCAGTTTTTGGTATTCGCGCATGCCGCTGGCAAAAATGCGCTCCATGGGGCCGGACAGTTTGGCGTTTTGACTGGCCGAGTTGAACAGCTCGTTCAGGCTGGTGCCGGACCAAAAGACCCGCTCAAACTCGTCGTTCAGGCTTTTGATGCGTTTGATGGCGGTGATTTTGCGCACGATGGCGGCCCAACTGGCCACCGAGATGCCGAGCAAAATCAGCACCACCAACTGGACCACAAAACTGGCGTGCAGCAGCAGAGAGACGATGGACATGTCTTGGTTCATTTCAGGGCTTCCAGAACGGGGGCCGGGATGCGGCCGGGTTTCAAGGTGGTGCTGTCGACCCAGCCCAGGCGGATGGTGCCCTCGGCCAGCAGTCGGTCGGCTTGGTTCGGTGTGCGCAGGTAGGCGCGCTGGGCAATGGTCAGGCTGGCTTTGCCGCCATTTTGCAACTCGGCTGTGACGACCAGTGTGTCGTCCAGGCGGGCTGGCGAATGGTATTTGACGGTGGTTTCGCTCACGACAAACATGCCGCCCGAGGCGTCACGCAGCATTTGCTGGCCAAAGCCCAAGCTGCGCAGCCATTCGGTGCGGGCCCGTTCAAAAAACTTGAGGTAGTTGGCGTAAAACACGATGCCGCCGGCGTCGGTGTCTTCCCAATAGATGCGGATCGGGTGTTCGAAAACATGGTGGCTGATGCTGGCGCTGGGCATGTTCATGGCTGCAACCAGCCTTTCAGGCGGGCGATGGCGGTTTGCAGCTCAGCCATGGAGTTGGCGGTGGAAAAGCGCACAAAGCGGGCGGTTTGGTCGGTGCCAAAGTCGCGCCCGGGCGTGATGGCCACATGGGCGTGTTCCAGCGCGGCAAAGGCAAAGTCCCAACTGTCTTTGAGGCCCAGCTTGTGGCAGGCGGCGGTACAGTCGGCCCAGGCGTAAAACGCGCCATCGGGGGCGACGGGAACGGTCAAGCCCAACTCGTTCAGGGCCGGGATGAAGTAATCGCGCCTGGCTTTGAACTCGGCGCGGCGGCGCTCGTATTCGGTCAGGCTCTCGGGTTCAAAACAGGCCAGGGCCGCCTGTTGCGCCACAGTGCTGGCACAGATGAACAGGTTTTGCGCCAGGCGCTCGAGCACGGGCGTGAGCTGCTCTGGCACCACCAGCCAGCCCAGTCGCCAGCCGGTCATGTTGAAGTATTTGCTGAAGCTGTTGATGCTGATGACATCGTCACCCAAGGCCAGCGCGCTTTGGCCAAACTGCGCGTCGTGGCTCAAGCCCAGGTAGATCTCGTCGATCAGGGTGATGCCGCCATGGCTGCGCACAACGTCGACAATGCGGGCCAGCTCGGCCGGGTCAATCGAGGTGCCGGTGGGGTTGGAGGGCGAGGCCAGTAAAACGCCCCGAGTTTGCGGCCCCCAGGCGGCAGCCACTTTGCGGGCGCTGAGCTGAAAGCGTTCCTCGGCGGTGGTGGGCACCAACACGGCAGTGCCATCGGCCGCACTCACGAAATGCCGGTTGCAGGGGTAGCTGGGGTCGGGCATGAGGATTTCATCGCCCCGGTCAATCAGCGCCAGACACGCCAGTTGAAGCGCCGCCGAAGCGCCCGCCGTGACCACGATGCGACTGGCGGGCACTTGCACGCCAAAGCGCTGCGCGTACCAGACGCTGATGGCTTGGCGCAGGGCGTCCAGGCCCAGCGCGGGTGTGTACTGAGTCTGGCCCGATTCGATCACCGCCAGCGCAGCTTGCTGTACGCGGGGTGGGGCGGTGAAGTCGGGTTCGCCAATGTTCAGAAAAACCACGGGCCTGTCGGTGTGCGCGACTTCGCGGGCTTTTTGTGAGGCAGCCTTGGCAACCTCCATCACCCAAAAGGGGTCGATTCGCTCGGCTCGCTCAGAGATGCGCATGGTGTCTGGTGTGTGGTGTATGGGGTTTATTTGGCGCGGCCAGATTGGCGGTCGGCTTGTACTTCGGCGCTGCGCAATTCGGGGGCCAATCCACCCAGTACCGCGTTCACGTACTTGTGCCCGTCGGTCCCGCCAAAATCCTTGGCCAGCTCGATGCATTCGTTGAGCACCACGCGCCAGGGGACATCGAGGCAGTGTTGCATTTCATAAACGCCGATCCACATGATGGCGTGTTCGATGGGCGAGATTTCGGCAAATTTGCGATCGAGTTTGGGCCCAATCAGGGCGTCCAAGGCGGCGGCATGCTCGATGCAGCCGTAGAGCAGGGCGTCGTAATGGACCGAATCGGCTTTGTGAAAACCCGACAGGTCGCGGGTGAAGACGTCAATGTCTGAAGCTTCGTTGCGGCCCACGATGAACTGGTAAAGGGCTTGCAGTGCAAATTCACGCGAGCGGCTGCGGGCAGGCTTGGCTGAGGATTTGCGCGTGCCGGCTGCGGCAGGTGGCGTGCCTTCGTTAGCGGTTTCGGGCGTGCTGGTCGAATCGGTCATCAGGCTGGGTCTTCTTCGTCGATGTCGTCAGCCAAATCGGCCATGTCGGCGGCCAGGTCATCCATGATGCAAGCCATTTCAACTGCCACGCGGGCTGCGTCGCGGCCTTTTTCGGTTTGGCGGGCGATGGCTTGGTCGAGGTTTTCGGTGGTCAAGATTGCGTTGGCAATGGGCAAGTTGTAGTCCAGCGACACGCGGCTGACACCGGCGCCGGACTCGTTCGCCACCAATTCAAAATGGTAAGTCTCACCACGGATGATGCAACCCAGCGCAATCAAGGCGTCGTATTCGGCACGCTCGGCCATGGCTTGCAAGGCCACGGGCACTTCCAGGGCGCCCGGCACCATGACGTGGTCGATGCTGGTCACGCCCAGGGCTTCGAGTTCTTCGATGCAGGCCTTGGCCAAAGCATTGGTGATGTCTTCGTTGAAGCGGGCCTGAACGATGCCGATGTGCAGAAATTGGCCGTCGAGTTCTTCGGCCTGGCCTTTGTTGGCGTCGAGCATGTTTATTCCTTGGGGATGTAAGCGGTGATTTCGAGACCGTAGCCGGTCATGCTGGGCATTCGGCGAGGGTTGCCCATGAGTTTCATTTTGTGCACCCCGCATTCGCGCAGAATTTGGGCGCCCACACCGTAGGTGCGCAAGTCCATCTTGCCGCGCTCAGGGGCTTGGGCTGAACGGGCACGGCCTTCAAACTGGGCCAGCAGTTGGTCTGCCGATTCGCCGCAGTTGAGCAGCACCGCAACACCGCAGCCTTGGGCGTTGATGTATTTCAGGCTGGCGTCCAGGCTCCATGAGTGCATGGCCCGGTTGACTTCCAGGGCGTCTAGGACCGAGAGTGGCTCGTGCACGCGCACGGCTACTTCCGACTCGGGCAACCATTGGCCCTTGACCAAGGCGAGGTGCACGGTTTGGCTGGGTTGGTCGCGAAACGCGTGGGCGGTGAATTCGCCGTGCGCGGTTTGCAGGGTGCGGCTGCCAATCCGCTCGACCAGCGACTCGTTCCGGCTGCGGTATTGAATCAGGTCAGCGATGGTGCCAATCTTCAAGCCATGTTCGGCTGCGAAAATTTGCAAATCGGGCAGGCGGGCCATGGTGCCGTCGTCCTTCATGATCTCGCAGATCACGGACGATGCGCTGCAACCAGCCATGGCGGCCAGGTCGCAACCGGCTTCGGTGTGACCTGCACGCATGAGAACGCCGCCGTCAACGGCTTGCAGCGGGAAGATGTGACCGGGTTGAACCAAGTCTGTTGGCTGGGTGTTGCGCGCCACGGCCACTTGCACGGTCTTGGCACGGTCAGCGGCCGAAATGCCAGTGGTCACGCCTTCGGCGGCTTCGATGGACACGGTGAAGGCGGTGCTGTAGACGGTGCCGTTGCGCGCGGCCATGGGCGGGAGCTTCAGGAACTCACAGCGTTCACGGGTGAGCGTCAGGCAAATCAGGCCCCGACCAAAACGGGCCATGAAGTTGATGGCTTCATGCGTGACGTGGTCAGCGGCCAGCACCAGGTCGCCTTCGTTTTCACGGTCTTCTTCGTCGACCAGGATCACCATGCGACCGGCTTTCATCTCGGCCACGATCTCTTCTACGGGCGAGATCGCCACGGGGGTCAATTTCTCGGGGGCGTTCATGGGGTGTCTTTCTGGATCATGCCAGCGCTGAGCATGCGCTCAACATAACGGGCGACGGTGTCAATTTCGAGGTTGACCCGGCTGCCCGCTTTGAGGCTGCCGAGGGCGGTGTTGTCTACGGTGTGGGGGATCAGATTGATGCTGATGTCGCAGCCTTCGGCCAGATCGGTCACTCGGTTGACCGTGAGGCTCACACCGTTGACGGTGATCGAGCCTTTGTAGGCGAGGTATTTGGCCAGCGTGTGCGGTGCCAAGACGCGCAACTCCCAGCTTTCGCCGATTTGCTCGAAGTGGCTGATGTGGCCAACGCCGTCCACATGACCCGACACGATGTGCCCGCCAAGGCGGTCATTGGCACGCAGTGCTTTTTCGAGGTTGACGGTGCCTTGCTGGTCCAAGCCACTGGTTTTGTCGAGCGACTCGGCCGAGATGTCAATGGTGAACTGACGACTTTCAGGGCTGAAGGTGGTGACGGTCATGCAAGCGCCGTTGAGCGCGATGCTGTCGCCCAGGCCCACATCGTCAAGGTACCCGGCGGGGGCCTCAATGGTGAGGCGCTTGCCGTGGTGTAAAGAGCGACCCAGGTCGTGGATGGCGACGATTCGCCCCACGCCGGTGATGATTCCGGTGAACATAGCTGGCTATTTTCGCAGGTAAAGAGAGTAAATCGGCTGGCGACGCAACAAAAATGCACGCAGTCCAGTGTGTCTGGGGCTGGCTGAACTCTGGAAAAGCTCAGGGTTAACCAAGGCGACAAGCCCCAAAGTGTGTGCCTAGAATGGTGAATTGCAGCAGATTTTTCATAGGCTGCCTGTCACCAGGAGTTTTCTTTGCCGGCCAAGTCTCCCGTTCAATCGTCCCAAGCCACGAAGACCGCCCGGTCTAAGAAGACGGCCAGCAGACCCGAATCGCCCCCCTCGGTGGCTCGCACCATTAAAAAATACCCGAACCGCCGCCTGTACGACACGGAGATGTCCAGTTACGTGACCTTGTCCGAGCTGAAAAAATTGGTCATGGCCTCGGTGCCTTTGTCGGTGGTCGACGCCAAAACGGGTGAAGACCTTACGCGTTCTATTTTGTTGCAGATCATTTTGGAGGAGGAGTCTGCGGGTGTGCCCATGTTCAGCGAAGCGGTTTTGTCCAACATCATCCGTTTTTATGGCCATGCCATGCAGGTGCACATGGGGTCTTATCTGGAAAACCATGTCCAGTCCTTTATGGACTGGCAAAGCAAACTGGGCCAATCCAGCCCGGCCCTCAGCCCCGAGGTTTGGACGCAGTTCATGGCGTGGCAGACGCCGCTGATGCAAAACATGTTTTCGGGACCCGCCGATCCCTCCCAAAACGTCATGGCGCAGATGCAAGATCAGGTCCAAAAACAGATTCAGAAAAATACCGATCAGTTTTTGGGCGCGATGGGTTTGAAGACATAAGAAGGGCAATATGCCGTTTTGTCACAGGCCGGTCGTTTTTGCGGGGACAATGCGGGGATGAGTGAAATGACCGCAACTGCCCCCCTCCCGACCCCCAAAGTGGGTTTTGTCAGCCTGGGCTGCCCCAAGGCGCTGACCGATTCTGAACTGATCCTGACGCAATTGAGCGCCGAGGGTTATCAGACCTCCAAAACCTTTGAAGGCGCTGACCTGGTCATTGTCAACACTTGCGGGTTCATTGACGAAGCCATCAAGGAAAGCCTGGACACCATCGCCGAGGCACTGAGCGAAAACGGCAAGGTCATCGTGACCGGTTGCCTGGGTGCCAAAACAGGCGAGGGTGGCGGCAACATGGTGCTGGAAATGCACCCCAGCGTGCTGGCGGTGACGGGGCCGCACGCCACGCAAGAGGTGATGGACGCGGTGCATGCACATTTGCCCAAGCCCCACGACCCGTTTCTCGATTTGGTGCCGGGTGGCTTTGGCGAAGCGGGCCTCAAGCTCACGCCGCGCCACTATGCCTATTTGAAGATCAGTGAAGGCTGCAACCACCGCTGTACCTTTTGCATCATCCCTTCGATGCGAGGCGATTTGGTCTCGCGCCCGATTGGCGATGTGCTGAAAGAAGCCAAAGCCTTGTTTGCAGGCGGCGTGAAAGAGCTGCTGGTGATCAGCCAAGACACCTCGGCCTATGGGGTGGATGTGAAATACCGCACGGGATTTTGGGACGGTAAGCCGGTCAAAACCCGCATGCTCGAGTTGGTGCAGGCATTGGGCGAGATGGCCCGCGAGCACGATGCTTGGGTACGTTTGCACTACGTTTACCCCTACCCGAGTGTGGACGACATCATCCCTTTGATGGCGCAAGGTTTGGTTTTGCCTTATTTGGATGTGCCGTTTCAGCACAGCCACCCCGATGTGCTCAAGCGCATGAAGCGTCCGGCCAGCGGCGAAAAGAATCTGGAGCGCATCCAGCGTTGGCGCGAGTTGTGCCCTGAGTTGGTGATTCGCAGCACCTTCATCGCGGGCTTCCCTGGAGAGACCGAAGAAGAATTCGATCACCTGCTGGGCTTTTTGCGTGAAGCGCAGATTGATCGCGCCGGTTGCTTTGCTTACAGCCCTGTGAAAGGTGCCGCGGCCAATGATTTGCAGGGCATGCTGCCTGAAACGCTGCGCGAAGAGCGCCGTGCACGCTTCATGGCGGTGGCCGAAGAGGTGTCGATTGCCCGCTTGCATCAGCGTGTGGGTTCCACCATGCAGGTCTTGGTGGACAGTGCACCGGCCATGGGCCGACGTGGTGGCGTGGGCCGCAGTTTTGGCGATGCGCCCGAAATCGATGGTGTGGTGCGTTTGTTGCCACCCGAAAAATTGAGCAAAACCCTCAAAGTAGGCGAGTTCACACGCGCACGCATTGTGAGTGTGGAAGGCCACGATTTAGTGGGGGTTCCCGTTTGATGTGGCTCGGTGGCATGCGGTGCAGCCTTGGGGCTGTCGGCGTGCTCCGTGCTGCCTGCGGTTTTGTAGTGGGCAACAAAAAAGCCGTTGATCAGGAATCAACGGCTTGCTCTGTCTTTAACTTATCGTATTGGATAAGATTGGTGCCCAGAAGAGGACTCGAACCTCCACGATGTTACTCGCTAGTACCTGAAACTAGTGCGTCTACCAATTCCGCCATCTGGGCGCCTCAGGAATCAAAGGATTGTATATCAAAAAAGTAGCTCAACCCAGCGCAATGCTGGAAGAAATTGTTGGCAGTGTTCAAGGCCACCGAGACGGTCATGGATTTTTGATCCGTGATGATGGTGAGTCGGACATTTACTTGTCGTCCAATGAAATGCGTGCGGTCTTGCACCGCGACCGCGTCAAGGTGTGCATCGTGCGTCAGGACCGCAAAGGTCGCCCGGAAGGGCGTGTGGTCGAGATTGTTGAACGCCCTGAACAACCGATCATTGGCCGTTTGCTGCACGAAGGCGGTTTGTGGCTGGTGGCGCCAGAAGACAAGCGCTACGGCCAGGACGTGATGATCCCCAAAGGTGCCACAGGCACGGCCAAGCCAGGCCAGGTGGTGGTGGTGGAGTTGACCGAGCCGCCTGCCTTGTTTGGGCAGCCCGTGGGTCGCGTGAAAGAAGTACTGGGCGACATCGACGACCCGGGTATGGAGATTGAAATTGCCGTGCGCAAATACAGCGTTCCGCACGAATTTTCTGCCCTGTGCGTTGACCAAGCCAAAGGCTTGCCAGACAAGGTGCTGGCCAAGGACCGCAAAGATCGAGTGGATTTGCGCGATGTGCCTTTGGTCACGATCGATGGAGAAGATGCCCGTGACTTTGACGATGCGGTGTATTGCGAGCCTGCCAAAGTCGGCCGCGGCAAGGGCTGGCGTTTGCTGGTGGCGATTGCCGATGTGAGTCACTATGTGCAAACCGGCAGCGCCATCGACATCGACGCTTATGACCGCGCCACCAGCGTGTATTTCCCACGCCGTGTGATTCCGATGTTGCCTGAGAAATTGTCGAACGGCTTGTGCTCATTGAACCCCGATGTGGACCGTTTGTGCATGGTTTGTGACATGCTGGTCACTGCCAAGGGCGATGTGCACGCCTACCAGTTTTACCCGGCCGTGATGCACAGCCATGCGCGTTTCACGTACACCGAAGTGGCTGCCATTTTAGGCAATACGCGCGGTCCAGAAGCGGTCAGACGCAAGGAGCGCGTCACCGACCTGATGAACTTGCAAGACGTTTACAAAGCGCTGCTGGCTTCGCGTGCGGTGCGCGGTGCCGTGGACTTCGAGACCACCGAGACACAAATCGTGTGCGACGAGAACGGCCGCATTGAGAAAATTGTGCCGCGCGTGCGAAACGAAGCGCACCGCCTGATCGAAGAGGCCATGCTGGCGGCCAACGTGTGCAGCGCCGACTTCATTCAGCAGGGCAAACACCCCGGTTTGTTCCGGGTG
>CAJBLW010000029.1 GCA_903953985.1 uncultured Burkholderiales bacterium | reverse complement strand
GTCACGCCGCGCACAAACAAACCCAGCCGGGTTTTGCCGATCAAGAGCGCCACCCCAACCAACACCGTCAGCGCAAACACGATGATCAGCACCCGGTTCCACGGCAGCTGCAAATTGGGCAACAGCTGCAGCGATCCACTCATCCAAGAAGGGTTTTCCACGCCCACGTTTTGCGCGCCAAACAGGCTGCGCACGCCTTGCATCAGCACCAGGCTGATGCCCCAAGTGGCCAGCAAGGTCTCGAGCGGGCGGCCATACAAATGCTGCAGCACCGCGCGCTCCATCACCGCACCCACCAAGGCCGCTGCCAGAAAGGCCACCGGCATCGCCACAATCAGGTAAGCATCAAACACACCCGGCAAGTGCTCGCGAAACAGCGCCTGCACCACGTAGGTGGCATAGGCGCCGATCATCATCAACTCGCCATGCGCCATATTGATCACGCCCATCAGGCCGTAAGTGATGGCCAGGCCCAACGCCACCAACAACAAGACCGAGCCCAAGCTGAGCCCGGTGAACATCGCCCCCAAGCGCTCGCCCCAGCGCAAGCTGTCCTGGACTTGGGTCAAAGCAGACTGAATTTGTTTTCGGACCGCAGGGTCTTGCTCTTGGGTCAGTTGCTGGTTCAGCAGCAGCAGGGTCTCGGGTTGCTTGCTGCCCGCCAACTCGCGTGCGGCCAGCAATCGGTCGTTCGCAGCCTCGCTGCTCAGCAGGGCCGCTGCGCGGGCTTGGCGCACCAAGCTTTGCACTGTGGGGTCTTTCTCAGCGGCCAAAGCTTTCTCAAGCAAGGAGGCGCGGCTGGCATCGGGTTCTTTGAGCAGCGCCAAGGCCGCTTGCCTGCGCACTTTCACCTCAGGGCTGAACAACTTCAGAGCCGCCAGGGCCGTGTCAATCTCGCCGCGAAGGCGGTTGTTCAGCATCACGTCTTCGGCATCCGGCGGCACGGGAACGGCTTGTCCTGTGACTGGATCCAGGCCTTGCCCGTCCCGCACCACGATCACACGATCGCCTGCCATCTTGACCACGTCATCGGCCAGAGCTTGCAAATAGGCAGCGGTTTTTTCGCTCCCTTGGGCCACCGCTTTGGAGATGGCCTCCACGCGGGCATCGCTGTCTCCCACGGCCATCCCTTTGGCTTCGTCCAGCGTCAGGGCTTGTGCGGTCGACAGGCCGCAAAGCGCACTGGTGATCAACGCGCATTTCACCATCCATCTTTTTATGTTGCTCATCTCATATTCAGCATTAGTTCGCCAAGGCAAGCTCGGACACGAGATGGATTCCCGCCAGCGCGGGAATGACAGCATTTTTATCAAACCCATGAATGACAAGTGACGTGTCATCCCCGCGAACGCGGGGATCCATCTCATTGACCGACATGGATTCCCGCATGCGCGGGAATGACATTCGGACCGGATCACTTCTTCGCAGGCTCGTCAGGCTTTTTATCGTTGCCTTCAATGAAGGGGCTCCAAGGCTTGGCTTTCACCGGGCCAGGTGTCTTCCAGACCACGTTGAACTGACCATCGGCCTTAATCTCGCCAATGAACACCGACTTGTGCAGGTGGTGGTTTTTCTCGTCCATCTTGCTGGTGATGCCGCTGGGCGCCTTGAAGGTTTGACCGGCCATGGCCGCGATCACTTTGTCGGTGTCGGTGGACTTGGCTTTTTCAACCGCTTGCTTCCACATGTTGATGCCGATGT
>CAJBLW010000028.1 GCA_903953985.1 uncultured Burkholderiales bacterium | reverse complement strand
TCGTTTCATTCGCACCGGCTTGGCGATGCTGCTGGCCCTCAGCGCTTTTCAGGTTACGGCGCAAGACTTTCCCAACCGCGCCATCACCATGGTCATGCCCTATGCTGCAGGCGGCCCGGGTGACACCATCACGCGCTTGTTTGCCGGGGCCATGCAAAAGCACCTGGGCCAGCAGATCGTGGTGGACAACACTGCAGGCGCCTCTGGCTCGATTGGCACGGCCAAAGTGGCCCGCGCCAAAGCCGATGGCTACACCTTGCTGATGATCCACGTCAGCCACGCCACCAACGTGGCCATGTACAAAAGCTTGCCCTACCACCCGGTGGATGATTTTGAGCCGATTGGCCGGGCCACCAGCGGCCCCATGGTGATCGTGGCGCGCAACGAGTTCCCGGCCAAAAACCTGAACGAGTTTGTGGCCTACGTGAAAGCCAATGGCAGCAAAGTCAGCCTAGCGCATGCGGGTGTGGGGTCGGCCTCGCACCTGTGCGGTTTGATGATGATGAACGCACTGAACGTCAAGCTCAATGAAATTCCCTACAAGGGCACAGGCCCGGCCTTGACCGACCTGATGGGCGGGCAGGTGGACATTTTGTGTGACCAGACCTCGGGCACGGTGCCCTCGGTCAAGGGCGGCAAGATCAAGGCTTATGCCTCGGCGGGCAAAGCCCGTTTGCCCCAATTGCCTGAAGTGCCTGCCATCAGCGACGCCGGTGTGGAAGGCTTTGACATCAACATCTCCTTTGGCCTGTATGCGCCCAAAGGCACGCCCAAACCGGTGCTCGATCAGTTGACCGCTGCCTTGCAAAAGTCGGTGGCCGATCCGGAGGTACGCCAACGCCTTGAAGCCATGGGCATCTCGGCCGTGGGTGTGGAACTGGCGCGGCCAGAGGCGTTGCGGGCCCACCTGAAAAACGAGATCGACACCTTGGGCAGCTTGTTGGTCAAAGCGGGCGTCAAAGCCAATTGATGCTGGGGTGTGATCGCTGCGGCCCCCTGGGGGTCTTCTCGCCTGTACGGGAGATGAACCGATGAAAAACTGGTGGCCTTTGCTGCTGACCCTGGTGATCCAGGCCATGGTCGCCATGGCCTTGCTGAGCCTGCCCGTGGTCGCCCCTGTGGTGGCGCAGACTTTGCAGGTCTCGCCCGCCCTGGTGGGCCTGTACGTGTCGGTGACTTATGCCGGCGCCATGGTGGCCACCTTGATGGGCGGCGCCACGGTCGCCCGCATGGGGGCGATCCGCGTGAGCCAGTGGGGCCTGGTCTTGTGTGCCTTGGGCTTGCTTTTGTGCGCGGTGCCCTGGCTGCCGGCCATGGTGTTGGGCGCGGTGCTGATTGGGCTGGGTTATGGCCCGATCACACCGGCCAGCTCGCACCTGCTGGCCCGCACCACACCCAAGCACCAGATGTCGCTGGTGTTTTCCATCAAGCAAACCGGTGTGCCCTTGGGCAGCATGCTGGCGGGCGCGGTGGTGCCGTCTTTGGCGCTGCTGGGCAATTGGCAACTCAGCTTGGTGGCGGTGGCTGTGGTGTGCCTGCTGTGCGCCTGGGTGTCGCAAAGCCTGCGAGCCGAACTCGACAGCGACCGCCAACCGGACACCCGCATCCGCTGGGGCAGTTTGATCGAACCCATCCGTCTGGTGCTGGCGCATCGGTCCCTGCTCACCATGGCGTCTTGCTCGTTCATGTTTTCCATGGTGCAGCTGTCGCTCACCACGTATCTGGTCACTTTTTTGCACGACGATTTGTCTTACGGCCTGGTGGCGGCGGGGCTGGCTTTGTCGGTCACTCAGCTGGGCGGCATTGGCGGGCGCGTGGTCTGGGGTTATGTGGCCGACCGTTGGTTGGGCGCACCGCGCATGTTGCTGCTGCTGGCCAGCATGATGGCCTTGGGCGCTTTGGCCTCGGCCTTTTTGACCACCGACACGCCGCAGGCTGTGGTGATCGCCATTTTGGTGGGGTTTGGGGCCTCGGCCATTGGCTGGAACGGCGTGTATTTGGCCGAAGTGGCCCGCCGTGCGCCCCCCGGCTTGGCCAGCATGGCCACAGGCGGAACCTTGGCCTTCACGTTTTTGGGCGTGGTGGTAGGGCCACCCATGTTCGGCGCTTTGTCGGGCTTGTTTGGCACCTACCGCGCCGGCTTTGTGGGCCTCATGGTCATGGCCAGCATCAGCGGCACGGTGCTTTATTGGACTCAGCGCCCGCGCTGAGCATCGGGGCTCAGCCGGCCAGCAAAATCTGGTCGATCCAGGCCTGAATCGCGGGCCCGTCCATGCCGTGCGCCAGGCCCAGCAGCATGACGATGCGCACCTTGTGCGGTGGCAGTGGGCCTGCGGTCAGGATGCCGTGCTGGGCATCGGCGTAGACGCTGGCGCGCGTCACGCTGCCGGTGATGAAGCGGGCGCAGCGGGCCACCAAAACACCTTGTGCAGGCAATGACTGAATGAAAGCGCGGTAGGCCGTAGGCGTGTTGGCGTTGCCAAACCCGGCGTGCACAATGCCCTGCGCTCCGGCCGCCACGAAGGCGCGCAGGGCGGTGTCGTCCACCCCGGCATAAGCCACGACCATGTCCACCCTGGGCCATGTTGTGGGCGTTTGCCAAGCCACAGTTGGAGCACGCCCGGGGGCCCGGAACCACTGCACCGACTGGTCGGCCACCTCGCCCACGGCGCCGGCCAGAGGACTGTCAAAAGCCTCTACGCTGCTCACATGGCGTTTGCCCACCCACAGGCCCGAATGGATGCGGCCGTTCATCACCACCAAGGTGCCGCGCCCCCGTGCACCGGCGCAGGCGGCCACACTGCAGGCGTCCAGCAAATTGGCTGGGCCATCGGCCGAATAGGCCGTGGCGGGGCGCATGGCCCCCACCACCACGATGGGTTTGTCGCTGTCCACGCTCAGGTGCAAAAAGGTCGCGGTTTCTTCCAGCGTGTCGGTGCCGTGCGTGACCACGATGCCCACCACATCGGGATTGTTGACCGCTTGCATCACGGCGGCATGCAGATCGAGCCAATGCTCGGGGCGCACGTCGTAGCTGGCCAGCTGCATGGGCTGCGAGACCTTGATGTCGTAACGCGCACGCAGCTCGGGCACCGTATCGACTACGGCGGCCAGGCTCAGGCTGGCGGGTTTGTAGTCGGTGCTGACCGAGGCGGCGCTGGCCGCGCCTGCGATCGTGCCGCCCGTGCCGATCAGGGCCAAAATGAGTTTTGTCATGTTTCAAGTCTCCGCAAAAACCATGTTCACATTGCCCAGCGGGCCGTAGTCGGCGCTGGCGCTGTCACCGGGCTGCAGTTCGAGTGGCACCATGCAGGTGCCGGTGGTCACCACATGGCCCTTTTGCAGCGTGATGCCCAAGCTGGACAACTGGTTGGCCAGCCAGGTGAGGGCGATGCGCGGGTCGCCCAGCACGTTGCCGCCGGTGCCGTCACGGGTGTACTTCAGCTGGTGGCCATGTGCCACCCTGGCGTGCACCGGGTAGGTGCTCAAGTCCAGGTCGCGCCAGAGATCGGGCGCGGCCGGACCCAGTACAAAGTGGCGGGCGCAGGCGTTGTCGGCCAGCAGTTGTGCTTCTCCCGCTGAGGTAAAGGGCTCGAGCCGCGAGTCGGGTACCTCAAGGGCCGGGTGCAAGCTGGCCACGGCGGCCATGACTTGCTGCTGGGTATAGGGCGCGGTTTGCGGTGTCAGGTCTTGCGCCATGGCAAAGGCAAATTCAGGCTCGGCCACGCGCATGCGGTTGCCGGCTGACGGCACGGTGGCGCCGCTTTTAAACACTTGGCCAGACAACAACCGACCGGCCAATGGCCCGCCCACGTTGATGTGCAATTGTCCGTTGACGCTGGTGGCCGCGATCTTCCAGCCAACCACCTCACGGCCAGACACGGTGGGCAATTGCGCTTGTGCGGCGTAGCCTTGCGCTGGCGTCCAGGGTCGGCAGGCCTCGGGCAGCTTGCTCAGCACTTGGCCTGATTGCCAATGGTCCCAAATCACTTGGGCGGTTTGTTGACAAGTTTCCTGTTCGGTGGGTTCTGGTCTTGGCTGTTTCATGCGCCAATTGTTACGCCAACTTGCCCGACTACCCGGAAATCTTGTGTATAATTTTTGGCTTGGTGGCTTGTGCCAACAAATTCAGGTGATATAGCTCAGTTGGTTAGAGCGCAGCATTCATAATGCTGATGTCGGTGGTTCAAATCCACCTATCACCACCAAAATCATTTAAAAAGGCCATTCTATGAATGGCCTTTTTTTTTGGGGCCTGCTCAGGCCCGTGTGACTTCTTCAGTCATGTTTTCATTGCAATTCGAACCCTGATTCCTTGATGACTGGACCCCAATGCAACGTGGCAGAGGAGACCCATTCCTGCAATTGAGCTGGGTTGGCGTAGGTGGCCACATTGCCCAGTTTGGAAAGCTTTTCAACGACTTCTGGGTCCGTCAGGGCCGTCGCTACTGAGCGGCTAAAACGGTCGACAAATTCGGAGGGCAAACCTTTGGGTCCAAAAAATGCCAGCCAGGGGTTCTTGTCGACGCCTTTGATGCCCAACTCCTGGAAGGTGGGAATGTCGGGTGCTGATTTGGCACGGCTGGTGCCCGAGACGGCCATGACATGCATTTTTCCATTGCGGTGGTGCTCGATAGACTCGGTCAGTGACAGAAATCCGGCTGGCACCTGTCCGCCCAGAAGGTCCTGAACCAAGGGTGCGCCACCCCGGTAAGGAATGGCCACCATCGGAGTGCCCAGTGACTTGCCCACCAGCAGGCCCGCAAATTGAGGCACGCTGCCGACGGCAGGGATGCCGTAATTGGCCTTGCCCGGATTGGCTTTGAGCCAGGTGCCAAACTCCGAGGGAGTTTTGGCGGCAATTGTGCTGGACAGGGCCATGACGTTGTAATAACTGGCGACACCTGCCAAGGCTGTGAAGTCCTTAATAGGGTCGTATCCTGGTGCCTTGAAGGTCAGGGGAATGATCACATGGGAATGGTCGATGGTCAGCATCACCATGGCACCGTCGGGCGCTGCAGCCTTGAGTTGTTGCGTGGCAATCATGCCGCCGGCACCGGGTTTGTTTTCCACAATGACCGGCTGGTTCATGATCACGCGCAATTTTTCACCCATGATGCGCGCGACAACATCGGTCGCTCCCCCGGGCGGGAATCCCACCACAATCCGAATCGTGCCGTTGTAATCGGCGGAGTGTGCTGACCATGGCAGCGCCATGAGCAGCAGAAAAAATGAATACGTCAGACGCTGGATCAGTTTCATGAAGAACTCCTGGGGAGTGGGTTGAAGGACAGGGGTGAAAGATCTGGGGGGACAGTCGCATGGTTGACCGCATCCTTTGCGCAGAGCGCCGGGTCTCGTTTTTCGGGTGGACCAAAGCCACCACCGCCGGGCAGTTCAATGCAAAGACGACCACCGTTGGGGATGTGAATGGTGCTTTTGCCTTCATGTGGGGTTTGCACGCCGCTGGCCGATTGGACGTCCACCCGACCGGGGGTGCCCGGCATGCCGCCATTGCGGCCACGGGCCGGATAGGCACGGCGGTCAAAGGTGGCGGCCGAGCAGTCAAAACCCACTGCGTCACGGGTTCCGATCACGATGCGCTGGCTGAGGCCCCCGCGCCACTGGCCGGCACCTGCCGAGTGGGGCAAATACACTTTTTCCCAGAAGACCAGTGGTGATTGCGCTTCCGTGATTTCAACCGGGATGCCACCGACGCCACTGGGAAAAGCGGTGGTCGACAAACCATCCTTGGTAGGGCGTGCGCCCGTGCCGCCTAAACCGACACTCATGACATTGAAGGCCTTGCCTTGCGCGGGATGCCGGCTCATGGCCAGCACCCAGATGCTGCCGGCCGATTCGGCCGGTACTTGGCCGTTCAGGGCTTGCTCCAAGCAACCAAACATCAAGTCGGGGAGCATCTGTCCGATCACATGGCGAGCGGTGACCGGGCTGGGCCGTTGTGGATGAACGATGCTGCCCTCGGGGGCAATCACTTCGAAGGGGGCCAGGGAGCCCGCGTTGTTCGGGACCTCGGGCGCGATCAGGCATTTGAGGCCGAAGACCGAATAAGCGTCGCTGTAGCATTTGGGCGAATTGATGCCCATGCGTGATGCGGCGCTGGTGCCTGCGTAATCCACGCGGATCTGTTCGCCCTGCTTGTGCAGGGTGGCCACCAGGCTCACGGGATGTTCATAACCGTCGATGGTCATTTCGGCGCGCCATTGTCCATCGGGCAGTCGCGCGATGGCTTCTCGGGTGGCGCGTCCTGATTGCTCAAGAATGTGCTCGGCCAGCGTGTCCAGACTCGCCAGTTTGAACTCGGTCATCATCTCGACCAGGCGGCGACTGCCCACTTCGTTGCTGCTGACCAAGGACAGGATGTCCCCTCTGGCCTCGATGGGGTTGCGAGAGTTGGCCTGGATGATGGCCAGCACATCTTCATTGAGCGCTCCGGCCCGTACCAGTTTGAGGTGGGGAATGCAGGTGCCCTCTTCAAACACCGAAGCAGCATCGGCTGTGAAGCCGCGTCCACCCACATCGATGGTGTGGCAGGTGGATGCAAATAAGGCCACCGGGCGTTGCCCGACAAAGACCGGGGTCACGACCACAAAATCAAACAGATGCCCGGTGCCCATCCAGGGGTCGTTGGTCACCAGCACATCCCCCACGACAAGGCCCTCCAGTGGGAACCGTTCCAGGAAATGGCTCACAGCGACAGCCATCGTGTTGACGTGCCCGGGCGTGCCCGTGACGGCCTGGGCCAGCATGCGTCCGTTAGTGTCGTAGACACCGGCCGAGAGGTCACCCGCTTCCCGCGCCACCGATCCAAATGCGGTGCGCAGCAAGGCCTGGGCTTGCTCTTCGACCACTGAAATCAGCCGGTTCCACATGACCTGTGTGCGAATGGCGTGCAGCATGTGCGTGCTCATGATTGAGCCTCCATTATCAAATGGCCTTGCTCATCCAGCCGCGCCATCCAGCCTGCGGGAACGACGATGGTGGTTTCGTCTTCCGCCACCAAAGCGGGGCCTGTGATGTTCTCGCCCGTGTGAAGGTCAAAGCGCCAGTGCAGGCCAAAGTCCCGTTGTTCGCCCAGTGCGGGCTCCCAAACCGGCCGTGTCGACAAGGGTTCTCGTTGGCGAATGGCTTGAGGCAAGGCGATCGGCTGCACGGCTTGCGGCAGGGTGGAGACGGTGACCGACCAGGTGACCGCCTCGACTTCGCCATCGGGTATGCGCAGCCCGTAAATTTGTTCGTAGGATTTTTCAAAAGCTTCCACAAGCGCCTCAAGGGTTGACCGATCGATGGGGCCGTCTGATGCGGGAGGCAGGTGCACTCGAAGTTCATGTCCTTGACCGGCATAACGCAATTCGGCCACTCTGAGCACATGCAAGGGTGCCCCTGCGCTGGCGGTTTCCACCACCGACATTGCTTCGGCCTGCATGGCCTCTAGCCGTGCCTCGACCGCTTGGGGGTCCATCGTCAACAAGACGGACAAATCACTGCGCACCACCTCAAAGGCCACTGGCGCTCGTAAAAAACCGATGGCCGAGCCGACCCCGGCGCCGGCAGGGACCATCACTCGGGTGATACCCAGTTTTTGTGCCAGTCGGCCAGCATGCAAGGGCGCCGCACCGCCAAACGCCACCATGGTGAAGCTTCCCAGGTCTTGACCGCGCTCAATGGCGTGCACACGGGCCGCATTGGCCATGTTTTCCTCGACCATTTCGCTGATACCTGCGGCGGCCCAGAAAGCGTCCATGCCCAAAGCTTTGCCGACATGGCGCATGAGAGCTTGTTGGGCCAATGTCGCATCCAATGGCATGCGGCCTGAGGCAAAGCGTTCAGGGTCGATGCGGCCGAGCACCACGTTGGCGTCTGTGACGGCCGGCAACTCGCCGCCGCGCCCATAGCAGGCGGGGCCCGGTTCGGAACCGCACGAATCCGGTCCGACGGTGATGCGCTGCAGGGCATCGACCCGGCCGATGGAGCCGCCGCCAGCACCAATTTCCACCAGTTCGATCACCGGAATGCGGATGGGCAAGCCGCTGCCTTTGAGGTTTTTCCAGACCCGGCCAATTTCGAAGCGGCGTGACCGTTCAGGCTGGCCGTTGTTGATCAGGCAAATCTTGGCGGTGGTTCCGCCCATGTCAAATGCCAGCACCTTGTCCAGGCCGCATTCCCGTGCCAAGTGGGCCGCCAAAATGGCACCGCCGGCTGGGCCGGATTCGACCAGACGGATCGGAAAGCGAGCGGCCAACTCCAGTGTGGTCAGCCCGCCGCCCGACATCATCAGCAACAAGGGACAGTGCAGACCTTTTTCCCGGATGCTGTCCTGCAGGCGAAAGAGGTAGCTGCCCATCAGGGGGCGCACATACGCGTTGGCCACGGTGGTGGAAAAACGCTCGTATTCGCGGATCTCGGGGCACACTTCCGAGGACAGGCAAATGCTCACACCGGGCCCGAGGATGGGTGCAAGGATGTCGCGGGCCCGTTGTTCGTGCGCGGGGTGGCCCCATGCGTGCATGAAACCGATGGCCACTGCTTCGATTTGTGCATCTTTCATTTGGGCACCGACCGTTCTGACGTCGTCTTCATTCAGGTCGAGCAAAACTGTGCCGTCGGCCGCGATGCGTTCGCGAACCGTCAGGCGCCAAGGCCTGGGCACCAACTCGGTCGGCCCCTCCAGGTTCGTGTCGTAGGCATCAAAGCGTTTTTCAAAACCCATGGCCAAAACATCTCGAAACCCTTCGGTGGTGACAAAAGCTGTGCGCGCGCCCTTGCGCTCGATCAGGGCGTTGGTGGCCAATGTGGTGCCGTGGACGAACAGCTCAATGCGGGAACCGTCCAGACCCGAGGTTTTGAGCAGGCGATCGAGTCCCTCCATCACGGCCAGTTCTGGCTGGCGTGGCGTGGTCAACACTTTGCAGCTGTGTCGGCGAGAGGGCGTTTCAAGGACCACATCGGTAAAAGTTCCGCCAATGTCAGCGGCCAGGCGTATCGGGGCGTTCGATTTGGCAGTCGGTATGGCGGTGACGATCATGGGGGTCCGGTTGGGATGGCAAGGGTAAAAAGGTTCAGACCATGGGGCGTTCAAAGCGGGTGTCCTGCCAGCTGCCGCTGATCAGCAATTGCCGCAAGACCTGCACCGCTGACCACAGTTGTTGATGGGTTGTGGTCAATGGGTGAACACCCCAGCGCAAAGCGTCGGGTTTGCGCGAAGAAACGATGACGCCTTGCTCGACCAGGGCTTGCGCCAATGCGGCAGCCCCATCGAACTGCAGGGCCACATGGCCGCCACGTTGGGCGTGACTTCGTGGGCTGGACAAGTGCAACGGCCAAGCGGCGCACTGTTCATCGAAGAGTTGAATCAAGGTGTCGGTCAATGACCTGTGGCACTGGTCCAGGGCCAGCGGGTCGACCTCGCGCCACAGCTCTGCTGCTGCCGAAAAAGCAGCATTGGCCAGGACGGCGGGGGTACCCACCAAAAAACGGTCAGCCCCTGCGCCTGGTATGTAGTCGGCATCAAAGGCGAAAGTGTCGGCATGCCCCATCCAGCCAGCCATGGCGGGCCAAGCGGCATCGGCCCAGCGTGGGTGGATGTACAAAAATGCCGGTGCGCCCGGTCCGCCGCACAGGTATTTGTAGCCGCATCCCACCGCCAAGTCGCTGTCGCTTTCGCGCAAGGCAATGGCCACGGCACCCGCCGAATGTGAAAGATCCCAAAGGCTCAAAGCACCCGCCGCGCGAATGCAGCGGTTCGAACCAGCCATGTCCAGTCGTGTGCTGCTGCGGTAATCCACATGGGACAAGGCCACCACGGCCACGTCTTGTGGCGCCAAGGCCGCAGGCAATTGAGATGTATCGTCGATGAAACGCAGCTCGGCCAGATGCTCCCGGGCGATGGCTTCGGCCACATAGCGGTTGGAGGGAAACACGTGGCGTTCCAGCACGATCACACGGCGTGGGGCTGCAACGCTGAGCGCATAGCGCAACAACTTGTACTGGTTGATGCTGGTGGTGTCCGTGACCCGGACATCGTTGCTGCCCGCCCCGATCAGATGGGCAATCGAGGCACCGAGCATGCGGGGCTGCTCAAGCCAGTCCAGCTCGTTCCAACTTCGTCGCCGTGCTTTGGCCCAACCGTCTTGCAGCACGGTCTGCATTTTCGAGGGTGCCGTGCGCGGCATGGGTCCGATCGAGTTGGCATCGAAATACAGCGTTCCTGGTGTGCCAGGGTCAAAGCGGTCCCCCACCTGGGCCAAACGGATGTGACCGGGGTCGTGGGCATCGAGGTGCATGCAATCGGCAAGGGTCAGTGGCAAACCAGACTCCGAATCGTGGAAGAGACCTAGTCATGTTATTCAGAGGTTGGTATTCCAACAATCCTTGAAAAGGTAATAATCATGTCTTTATGTTATGGATGGTCCGATGCCTGAATCCGCAAATTCTTCAGCTGGGTCCATCACATCTGTCCATGACGGGGGGCCTAAAAAGTCGACCTCTGCCTGCATGCCTGACCCGGCTGCGCTGGTGTTGCTGGCTGAAATTGCGGATGCGGGCAGTGTGACGGCTGCAGCTCGCAAGCTGGGCAGTTCGCAACCGGCCGTGAGCAAACAACTGCGCCGTCTGGAAGAGTCCCTCGGGGTCACCTTGTTCGAGCGCGGCTTGCGTGGGGTACAGGCTACAGAATATGGCCTGGCCTTGCTGCCGCGCGCCCGAGCGATTCGCAGCCAATCGCGTCAAGCCGGTGAAGATGTGCAGCAAAGACGGGGTCACAAAGAAGGACGTCTGGTGGTGGCGCTGTCCCACTTTGCCACCATGGCCTTGTTGCCGCAGGTGATTCCGGCATTTCGGCTTCGTTGGCCGGGGGTGCAATTGAACATCGTGCCGCCAAGCTTTCAGTTGGGCGGTTTGCGCGAAGGCGCACCTGACTTTGCCGTGATGTCTTTGCCAGCTGAACAATTGGGGCCTGAGTTCGTCACCCGCGCGCTCTACGCCACCACGGTGTCTGTGGTTGTACGTCCCGGACATCCGCTGCAAAACGCCCAAACTTTGTCGCAGTTGGTGGGGGCTCAATGGGTATTGCCCAGCCTAGAGAGTTCGGTCGCCCGGGGTTTGGACCGTGCTTTTCAGCATGCTGGTTTGGCCTCGCCTCAATGCTCCGTGACCTGTCAGACCTTGACGGGCCTGGAAACGCTGGCCCGGCACAGCGACCTGGTGGCGGCCATGCCGATGGAGGTTCATGCATCGCGCATGCAAGCCAGTGGCTTGTGCAGGGTGCCCATCCAGGAAACGATTGACGGTGCGCGGGTGGCCATCGTGCGTTGGTCGGATGCCAAGCCGACCCCTGCAGGGGAGGACCTTGAGGAATCCTTTGTTCAGGCCGCGTATGAGTTGGCGCGTGAACAAGCCAGAGCCCGGGGCCGTGCGACTTAAAACCAGCCTATCTGGCACCCGACGGGGTGCTCGCATCGGGTGTGTGTCAGGTGCCCGCCAAACCCCCAGCCCTGCCAGACCTTCCCCCCTCGGTTATGGTCAGGGCATGAACAATCAGTCTTGGATGCATGGTTTGAAGCTGGGTGCTCGCCAGTTGTGGCGTGACCTGCGGGCGGGCGAGTTGCGTCTGTTGATGTTGTCGGTGGCATTGGCCGTGGCGGCCTTGACGGCGGTGGGTTTTCTGGCCGACCGGATGCAGTCGGGCTTGTGGCGTGATGCGCGCCAGCTGTTGGGGGGAGACGCGGTGGTGGTGAGTGATCAGCGCACCCCCGACGCCTTTTTGCAAAAGGCCCGCGCTGCCGGTTTGCAAAGCAACACCAATGTGAGTTTCCCGACCATGGCGCGGGCCATGAACTTGCCGGATGCCGCCTCTCCACCTGACACGCCAGCCGTTACCCCGCCCGCTACGCGCCTTGTGGCCCTCAAAGCCGTGGAGTCCGGTTATCCCTTGCGCGGCCGCCTCGAGATCGCCGGCCAAAAAGCGGCCAGCATTCCGCCCGAGGGCGAGGTTTGGGTCGATGTGGCCTTGCTCGAAGCCCTGAACGTGCAGGTGGGCCAGAGGCTGGGTTTGGGCGAGCGCAGTTTGCGCATTGGTGCCACCATCACCCGCGAGCCCGACCGGGGCGCGGGCTTCATGGGTTTTGCCCCGCGCGTGATGATGAACATGGCCGACTTGGCCTCGACGGGCCTGGTGCAGCCGGCCAGCCGCGTGAGCTGGCGCTTGGCCGTGGCGGGCAGCGATGCTGCCGTGGGTCAGTTTTTGCCCTGGGCGCAAGCTGAGGCCGACAAGCCCGAGGTGAGGGGTGTGAAAGTCGAGTCGCTGGGCAGCGGCCGCCCCGAGATGCGTCAGACCCTGGACCGGGCCTCGCAGTTTTTGAACCTGGTGGCTTTGCTGGCCGCCTTGCTGTGCGCCGTGGCGGTGGCTTTGGCGGCCCGCAGTTTTGCCGAGCGGCAGCTCGACGCTTGTGCATTGCTTCGTGTCCTGGGGCAAAGCCAGCGCACACTCACATTGAGTTATGGCCTGGAGTTTCTGGGCGCTGGCCTGGCGGCCAGCGTGCTGGGGGTGCTGGCCGGTTATGGCGTGCACCTGGGATTTGTGCAGTTGCTGGTGGGGTTGGTGGATGCCAACTTACCCGGCGCCACGCTGCAGCCGGCGCTGATGGGTCTGGCCATGGGCTTGACGCTGTTGGTGGCTTTTGGCCTGCCGCCTGTACTGCAATTGGCCAAGGTGCCACCGCTGCGCGTGATCCGCCGCGACCTGGGTAGTGTGCAGGTGCGCTCGGGCCTGGTGTTGGTGATGGGTTTGCTCGGCTTTGCCGTCACCTTGCTCATGGTCAGCCGCAACCTGACGCTGGGCCTGATCACGGTGGGGGGTTTTGGCGTGGCGCTCTTGGTGTTTGCCGCTCTGGCGGCAGCGGCTTTGTTTTTACTGCGCCGGATGGTGCCGGATGAGTCGGCTCCGCGCTGGTTGCGTCTGGCGACGCGGCAGGTGGCGGCGCGGCCGGTGTTCGCAGTGGTGCAAGTCAGTGCTTTGTCGGTGGGCTTGCTGGCGCTGGCTTTGCTGGTCTTGCTGCGCACCGACCTGATCGCCAGTTGGCGCCAGGCCACGCCGGTGAATGCGCCCGACCGCTTTGTCATCAACGTGCAGCCCGAGCAGGCCAAGGACTTTTTGGCGCATCTGGACAAAGCGGGCGTGCAGTCGCCCGATTGGTTCCCCATGATCCGGGGCCGGCTGGTGGCCATCAACGGCCGTGTCATTGGCCCCGATGACCTGGAAGCTGACCGGGGCAAACGCTTTCTCGACCGTGAAGTCAACCTCTCGCACAGCGCGGTCTTGCCCGGACACAACCCCTTGGTGGCCGGGCGCTGGCAGGCCGAAGAGGCCGATGGCGTGAGTGTGGAAGAGGGCATCGCCCAGGCGCTGGGCCTGAAGCTGGGTGACCGCCTGGGCTTTGACATTGCCGGGCAGCCGCATGAGGCACGGGTCACCTCGTTGCGCAAGGTGGATTGGGCCTCGATGCGGGCCAACTTCTTCATGCTGTTTCCGGTCTCGCAAATGCCCGATTTGCCCATGACCTACATGGCGGCTTTCCGCTCGCCTGAGGGCGTGCCGGGTTTTGAAAACGCCATGGTCAACGCCTTCCCCAACATCACCAGCGTGGACATGCGCAGCACGCTGGCGCAGGTGCAGCGGGTCATGGACCAGGTGATCCGGGCCGTGGAGTTTTTGTTTGCCTTCACTTTGGCGGCGGGCCTGATGGTGTTGCTGGCCGCAGTGGGCGCGAGCCGCCAGGCGCGTGAGCGCGAATACGCCATCATGCGGGCGCTGGGTGCAGGCCGCAGTCTGCTGGCGCAGGTGCAGCGCACCGAGCTGTTGGGTATTGGCTGGCTGGCCGGGTTCATGGCCAGTGCCATGGCGTTGGTGGTGGGTTGGGCCTTGGCCCGCTACGCTTTTGAGTTTGCTTGGCAACCCCCTTTGTGGGCCCCATTGGCCGGTGGCTTGCTGGGGGCCTTGCTGGCCTGGGCTGCCGGAAGCTTGAGTCTGGCCGGGGTCTTGCGCCAGCCAGTGGTGCAGACTTTGCGGCAGGCGGCGCAGTGACTGCCGTCGACTTGCCCCTTTGCACATTGCACAATCGAGCCCTATGAACACCGAAGAAAAGCCGCCCTTGGACAGTCCGTTTGCTTGGATCGGCGGTGAAGCGGCTGTGCGCAGCTTGGTCGAGCGCTTTTATGACCTGATGGACCTCGAGCCAAGCTACAAGGCGCTGCGCGATGCGCACGGCAGCACCCTGCAAGATGCCCGCAACAAATTGTTTTGGTTTTTGTGCGGCTGGCTAGGTGGGCCCGAGCACTACACCGAGCGCTTTGGCCATCCGCGTTTGCGCATGCGCCACATGCCGTTTTCGATTGGCGTGCTCGAGCGCGATCAGTGGCTGGCCTGCATGGACCAGGCCATGACCGAGACACAGGTTGACCCCGTGCTGCGCGAGCGGCTGAATGCCAGCTTTTTCAAGACCGGCGATTGGATGCGCAATCGGGGCGATTGAGGTGAACGCGATCTGCTTGTGCGCCATGCACGCCCACTAACGTCCAGCCAGGATTTCCCGTGAAAATCAACGCCTTGCAAGACCTGAAAAAAGTCCGCCAGAAGCTGGCCGAAGCCCACGCGCAAGCCCAGGCGCTGGCTGCAGCCCAGGCCTTGGCTGCCCGCCAGCGCGAGGCCGAAATCAACTTGTTTGTGCGAGCCGTGGGGGTCGTGCAGCGTTTGCCTGCACACGGCCAAGTCAAGCTGGAGGGTCCCAGCCCAGCCCCGATTGCGCACCAACTTCAAAAAGACAACGAGGCGGTGCTGCGCGATTGCCTGAGCGACGAGTTCGATGCCAGCACCTTGCTCGACACCGATGACGCTCTGAGTTTTCGCCGTCCGGGCATTGGCCGTGATGTGATCCACAAGCTGCGCAAGGGCGATTGGTCGATTCAGCGCGAGATCGATCTGCACGGCCTGCGGACCGACGAAGCCCGTGTGGCACTGTCCGAGTTCATCCGCCAGGCGCAACGCCAAGGCTTGCGCTGTTTGCGCGTGGTGCATGGCAAAGGCTTGGGCTCGCCCGGCAAAACGCCGGTGCTCAAGTCCAAAGTGCACAGCTGGCTGGTACAAAAAAACCAGGTCCTGGCTTTCGTTCAGGCCAAGCCGGCCGAGGGCGGGGCGGGGGCCTTGTTGGTCTTGCTCAAGCCGGGCGGCTGAGGCCTGCCATCAACCCGGCAGCTGCGCCTGCTCGCATGCCACTTGAACCCGTTGATGCTGCCCGTCTTCGCCAAGGCGCATGGCGCTCAGGCAGCCGCCCCAGACGCAACCGGTGTCCAAAGCCCAGATGTCGCTGCGGTCTTGTCGGCCCAGCGTGGACCAGTGGCCAAAGGCCACCGTGATGTCGGCCGTGCGCCGCCCTGGCACATCGAACCAGGGCATGAAGCCTGTTGGCGCCTGCGCGGCGCTGTCTTTGGTGGCAAATTCCATCGTGCCATCGGCAGCGCAAAAACGCAGGCGCGTCAAAGCGTTTGCCACGACGCGCCAGCGGTCCAGGCCCTGCAAGTCGTCGCGCCAAGCGGCGGGCTCGTTGCCATACATGTGGGCTAAAAAATACGGCAAATCTGGCCCGCGCAAAACGGCTTGCACCTCGTTCGCTAAGGACAAGGTTTTGTCCAGGGTCCAGCCAGGCAAAACCCCTGCATGCACCGACAAAACGTTGTGAGACCAAAGCGCCAAGTGCTGCTGGCGCAGCCAATCGATCAACTCGGATCGGTCGGTCGCTTGCAGCAGGCCATCCAGCGTGTCCAGCCGTTTGGGGCGGCTGTGTCCAAAAGCCACAGCCAAGGCATGCAAATCATGGTTACCCAGCACACACTGCACACTGCCTTGCAATGCCATCAAGCGGCGCAGCACGCCGGCGGAATCCGGGCCGCGATTGACCAGATCACCCAGCACGATCAAATGGTCACGGCTGGGTGAAAACGCCACACTTTCCAGCAAGCGGCCAAGCGGGGCATCACAGCCTTGAATATCACCAATCCAGTAAACAGCCATTTTTTCCTTTGATTTAAGACAAAGTCTCTTGTTTTAATAGGGTC
>CAJBLW010000027.1 GCA_903953985.1 uncultured Burkholderiales bacterium | reverse complement strand
TGGCCACGAGCGGTACGAGCGAGTTGGCGCTGACGCTGGAGGGGGCCAAGGGCCAATTGCTGCAAGCGAGCGGATTCCTGGACATCAACGTGTACGGGTTTGTGGCGGTGCAGGGCAACTTGGCGGTGAGCAAGACGAGCGAAACGGTGGTTTTGGCCAAGAGAACAGGTCAGACGACGGGTGATTCCGTTTCAGCCGATGTGTTGACCATTGGTGGTTCTTCGATTGATGTTTTTGCTGGCGTCAATTATGGCACCGCTGATGCCATCGGATTGGAGCTCGACAATATCGACTTTGGTTTGGCCCTGATTACTTCGAAGTTGCAGCCGACACGCAAGTGGACAGCCTTGAACGCCACGGCCAGCAGTGTCGGATTGGTGGGCTTGACTGACTTGCTGCCCACTGTCAAAAATTTATCGGTTCAACTGAACCAGGCCAGCCAGCCGATGGATCAGGTGGTCGATTTTTCAGCCAAAAATCTGGCAGTGATGACTGGGGCCAGCAGTCATATCAACCTTGCCTATGATGGTTCTGTGGGTGAGCTGCTCAGGGCTGAGGGCGATGTCACACTGAAAATTTCAGACTTTGCCTATTTCAGTGGCCGCATCGGTTTTGAGAAGTACTCGCCTACCAATGCGATCAAGCTCAACAACAGCATCAACAGCTCGCAGACCACTGTACCCCCGAGTCAAAACACCTCGATGATGGCCATCACAGGTACGGGCATCACTGCATTTGTGGGATACGCAGACGGCGGCTTTGACACCAGCAAAACCCTGGTTCAACAGCAATCCAATTTGTATGGTTTCGGGGTGGATAACCTCGATTTTGGTGTACTGATGTCCAAGGTGGCTGGACGTTCTTACACGGCCTTCAAAGCCCGCATGGATGATGCGCGGCTGTACGGATTTGATCCTGACGATTTCGAGTTGTCTGCCCAAGATTTGCGCTTTGAGTACAACTCTGCAGACAGCTTGGGCCAAACCATTGATTACGCCGACTCCTTTAACGGCGGTGTGGTGCTCGGCTCCACCGGGGCCATCACCATCGACTTCGGTGGCGGCAAGCGCTTGGGCGTGTATGCCCAGACAGCCACTTTGTCAATTTCCGATTTTATGTATGTGAGTGGCTCAATTGGTTTTGAACAAGCCACTTACACAGGGCTTAAATCGGGTTCGTTGGGAACCCCGGTGCTCAACGCCAAAGGCTTCTCGATTGGTGGCAGCAACATCACTGCTTTTGTCGGTTATGCCGAAAACGGCATTGACCGAACCAAAACCCTGGCGCAACAGGCTGACAAGCTTTATGGTTTTGGGGCCGACGGAATCGACTTTGGCATGCTCAGTGTCAAATCAGGCGCGGTCAAATACACCGCATTCAAGGCACACGCCGACAGCATGGCTGTGTACGGATTTGATCCGGATGACTTCCAACTTTCTGCTTCCAACATCAACCTTGAGTACAACAGAGCCAGTGCGCTTGAACAGGAACTCAATTTCAGTGCTAGCAACCTTGAGATTCCAACAGGTGATCCGGCGCAACCCGTCAAGCTGGACTTCTCTGGCAAACGCTTGGGTGTGTTTGCGGGGCAAGTCACATTGCAAATTTCTCAGTTCATGTACGTCCAAGGTGCTATTGGATTCCAGCAAGGCAGCTTCAACAATTTTGTAACGGGCTCTGCAACGCCCCTGGGCCCACTGTCAGGCTTCAGTATTGGCGGGGCCGATATAGATGTGTTTGTAGGCTATGCAAGGGCAGGTTTTGACACCACCAAGACCTTTGCCCAGCAAGCTGGCAACCTTTATGGGTTTGGTGCAGAAGGCATCGATTTCGGTCTGCTGCAGCTCAAGTCTATTTCGGGCTACAAATACACCGCAGCCAAGGCGCATGCGGACACGGTTGCTTTGTATGGCTTTGATCCCGATGACTTCCAGCTTTCGCTTAGGGGCATTGACTTCAAGCTGAACTCGGCCACAGGGGCGTTACCGGCCATCAATTTCCAAAAGACATATTCATTGTCTGGCAGTGTGACAAGTACGGCAGGCTATGAGGTACCCACTGGCAATCCGGCTGCGCCAATTTTGCTGGACATGACCGGTGCCACCATTGGGGCAAGCCTGAACAATGCCACGTTACGTATCTCTGAATTTGTTCATGTAAGTGGCTCATTTGCCTTTGAGAAGGGTGCCACGCAGGTTCTCAGCGCCAAAACCGTCGGAGGCATTCATGTGCCTGTACTGGCGAACGCATTCACTATTGGCGCAAGTCATGTGCAGGCCTTTGTGGGTGTGGGTGGGCCCTACCGGACAGATTCCAATCTAGATGGGGCCATCACGGTTGCAGATGCAGTGGCCAACCCAGATGCCATAGGCATGCTCATTGACGACTTCAGCTTTGGTCTGGGCCTGTTCCAGGACAAAGCGCTGGGCACCAAATTCACCGCACTCAAAGCCAACGCAAAACAAATTGGCTTTACCGGTCTGGGTGATGCGTTTGCGTTCAACTTGCAAGATGTGGCGGTGGCGATCAATACCTCCAGTAACCCGCTGTTTGTGTTGGACTTGACCAAGACCTACAGCGGCCTGGCTCTCAGGGATTCACTCGGTGTGAGTATTCCGACCGGTGGAACGCCTATTTTGCTGAACTTCAGCAACGAGTTGATTGAAGCCTCGGTAGGACACGCCACGGCCAAAGTGGCAGGCTTCTTGGCACTTGAAGGCGGGTTTACATTCCAGAAGCGCGTCATCGACAAGATGGGCTTTCGTGGTTTGGGAATGAACCTGGAGATCGCCGCTGACGCTCTGGTGGTGGCTGGACAAAATGTGCAGGCCTTTGCAGGCTTCAATGGCCCCTACAAGACAGACAGCAACAACGATGGTGTTTATGAGACCAACGATGACGCTATTGGTTTCACCATAGCTGATCTTGATTTCGCATTGGCACTGGTTTCACCTACGCTGGGCGGTGGGGCCAAAATACCTTTGAATTTCTTTGGCCTGAGTGCAAGCGCCAGTTTGGCCGGCATCGTAGGCACCGATCCTTACCTGACGCTGGATGCGCAGGACGTGGTCTTTGAATTCAACGGAGCCCTGGCTGCTGGCGTTCCGCTGCCTTCGGTTTACGCAGATTTCAGCATCATTGACAACGGCCCTGACCTGCCAAAGGGGTTGAACATCCCGATTGGCAGCAATGCCACAGCGATGAACATGAGTTTCAATTCGAACTTTTTGCGGGTAGGCATGCAGGCCAACCTGGGCATCTTCGAGTTGTTCACCATTCGTGCCCCCAAATTTGACTTCAAGTTTGAGTTGCCCGAGATTGATTTTGGGGTCACCCTGGATCTGTCAGGCATCCATTTGCCTAATTTCAGCATGCCGGAAATGCCGGCATTCGATGCGAACATGTTCCTGCCGAGCATCAGCTTGCAGGGTCTGACTGACATGATTCCCGATCTTTCACCTTCAACGCCAGATTGGTTGAAAGATGGACTGAAGTTCCTCAAGGACATCGACATTCGCATTGGTTTGGCAGGGGTGACCGGATCGATCACCATGCCCGACTTGTCCATCAACATCGGCGACTTTGTCTTCTTGAATGGCGATTTCAAGCTGAGCCTTGGTCAAACATTTGTGGCTGACATGGCCACAGGGCTTGACCCACTGCTTGGCTTGGCCGCAGACGCTGCAATCAATGGCATGGCCAGTGCGCTTCTTCCGGGCTTGGAAGTGGATGGCGTACTCAAAACACTGATGGATGTCTCTGACGACTACAGCGTTGCCCATGACGTCACCTTCAGGGGCCTGACCTTCGGGGCCAGCAACGTCAACATGTTTGTGGGTGCGGGCAATCCTGATTTTGATAGTCCATTCTCCGAACAGAGCGACTTGGTGGGTTTTGGCTTGCAAAACCTGAGCGTGGCCATTGCCAATTTCAAGGCCGTTTTACCGAGCTTCCTCAGTGCACAAAGTGTGTTCTCGTTCAAAGCCCATGCCAATGAAATGGGTGTCTACGGCTTGGGCGACGTGCTCAAAATTCTGGGTAAAAACATCACGGTGGATGTGAATACCGGTGGCAAGGCATTGGGCGGGCTCATGCGTGCCATGCCCATTTATTCGAGCATCAAAAACACCAATTCGCCAGATGGTTTGAAGATTTCAACCAGTGGTGCGCCGGTGTATCTGGACCTCAAGGGAACTGAAATTGTGGGCTTGGATGTGGGTCTGGCCGAAATTTCGGTGGCGGAATTCCTGCACCTGCGAGGCTCTCTGGCCTTCCGCAAGGGGGAGCAATTTGATGTGGCCGTAGATTTGGGCGGTCTGGCCCCCATTGCCAATCAACTGGGCCAAGTGCTGAACACCACGCTCAACCCCTTGCCTTTGCGAGTTGAAGCGTTGACCCTGGGCGGCTCCAACCTGACAGGCTTTGCTGGTGTGGGCGGACCTTACCGCTATGGCCCTGATCTGGTGGGAGGCATCAACGCTGATACCGGAGCGGTCATCCCTGATGGACTGCCTGACTACATTAACGAAGGTGCAGTCGGCTTGGCAGTAGACGATGTTGATTTTGGCCTGGCGATCATGAAGCCGACGTTGTTCAACATGATTCCAGGGCTAGATCCCTACATTCCCAAGTTTGTATCGGCCAAAGCCAGTGTGGGCTATGCGGGCTTGGTGGGTGTTGACTCCGATATCTTGACGGTTAAAGCCCAGGATATCGAAGTCAACATCAACACTTTCTACTGGCCCATTCCGGATCCGGTGACCGAGGCCATTGTGAATGCCGGCTTGCAACTGTTTGGTCCGCCTTCCATCAATTACGCACTGAGTTCGAGCTTCAAGGACTTCACTGAAGACCTGAACGGTGACGGTGTGCTGCGGACCGCCACGGAAGATACAAATTCAAACGGCTGGCTGGACTCGGGCGAAGACACCAACAACAATGGTGTCTTGGATCTGAGCGAAGACCGCAACCAAAACGGCCGGATTGATCGGGCCGGATTTGCCTTGCCAACGGGTGGCAACAACATGATTTTCCTCGACTTCACAGAGGAAATCATTCAAGCCAAGGTCGGGTATGCCGAGATCAACCTGGCTGGTTTTGTTCAGATGTCGGCCTCCATGGCCTTCACCAAGAAGGGCAGTGAGTCCGTCACGCTGAGCAACGGCGCAGAGACCATCGTGACCTCGCTGGCCATCGGCATCAACGATGCTAACGGATTCATTGGGGTGCCTTCGTTTGAAGGCGGCAAGCCGCGCGGGTATTTCTATGACAGCAACAACAACGGGCGCATTGAAGAAACCGATGCCACCAACCCCAAGGCCGTCGGTTTGGCGATTCGGAATCTGGACCTGGGCGTGGTCATTGCCAAAGAGTTGGTGATCGATTTGACGGGTATTGATGTTGGCGTTTACATGGCGGTACAGGCCAACATCGATTACATCGGTTTAGTAGGTGTGCCTGAAGGACTGGTGCTGAACGCGCAGGAGCTTACCCTGGACATGAACACAGGGCTGCGAACCAGCATCAACACCGGCTACACCCGAGATGAGGCGACTGGCGCGGTGTCATTTGACGATGCCGGTGCCGAGTTCAGCTTCACCACCATTGATTTTTCCAAGAGCCAATGGATGGACCCAACCCTGCTGGTGGACGGAATTTTGGTCAACGCAAACTCGCGCAAGGACGACGATGTCTGGGAAACGGGTTATGCCATTGAAACCGGTAACCCTTCAGAGCCCATCGTACTGACTTACGACGAGCAATTGTTGCGGGTATTTGGCAAGGCCGAAGTCGAGATGTTTGGCTTGGTCTCCATGACCGGGGTGCTCGACTTCCGCTTCAGTGAAAGCGATGGGCTGACCGCGTTTGCCGATGTCAATGTCCAAATTGGCCCGGATGGCTTCAACATCAGATCTGACGCCACGGGTCTCTTGGTGATCAACAGCGGTGGTGTTGCGCTGCGCATGAACATTGAGTCCAACATTGAGTTGGGGCCGGTGGCCAAGCTGAATGTTGAACTGGATCTCAGCCTGAACACCTTCGGGAAAGCCATCACTTATGTCGTGCCAGAGACATTCCGTGATCTCACTGGTTTTGACACCTTCACCATCAGTGCTTACCCGCCTGGCAAAGACCCTAGCTGGACCGGCATGTATGCCGCTTTGACGGGCAAGGGCAGTCTTGACTTGTTTAACGGCGCTTTGGACCTGAAAGGTGATTTCAGCGTCATCATCGCCCAAGTGGACAGCAAAGTGACCTTGGAGTTGGGCGTCACGGCGGTGCTCGATTTGCCAGTGCTGGAGCCACTGGGTGTCACGGGCACCATCGGTTTGGTGATTGACTCTTCGCCATCGGGTAATCAGACTGGACTTTACGGCAGCTTGGAAGTGGGCGGTGCCAACCCCAGTTCAACCATCATCGATGGTGGCAGTGTTTTCAGTGTCAAGGGCAGTTTCCTGTTGCAGATCAACACCACCAGCGTGGCGCAGAAGGTCAGGGGCCGCGACCCGGTCACGGGTACTTTCTACGATTCAAGTGGCGCTGCTGCGCAAGTCATGCTGGACCCATTGATGCTGCGTATCGCGGGCAAGGCCAGCATCAACGTCGGCCCGATTGAGTTGCGCGGTGCGGTAGATCTTTTGATCAACAGCCAAGGTGTTCAAGCCGCCATGGATGTCACCCTTGATTTGGGTGACTTTGGTGAGATAGGCGTCAAAGGTGCTGCGGCCTTTGGCATGGATGCCAACAACACGCCATTCTTTGCCTTGTATGTGAAGATGAATGTTTCGATGGGCGTCTCCATCATGAACATCAAGGCGGCTGCGATTTTGCAGGTCAACACCAGCGCGCTGGATTACGTCACCTTGCCCGACAGCAGTGGCAGAAGCGAGACCATCGCTGGCAACACATTGTTTGATCTGGCACTTGTTGGTGAATTGAAGATTCTGGCCTTTGGGGTTGATTTTTATGGCCGCATGAGCGTGGTCGACGAAGTCTTCAAACTTGAATTTGATGGAAACCTGAATTTCTTCAATGCGCTGGCAGTCAATGTCGGTGGCTTTATTGATTCAAATGGCAACTTTGAGGTACGCGGTAAAGCCGAAATCGACATTCATTTGGGGCCATTGCATCTGAATGCCGGCATGAGCGTGCTGTTCAGCAGTCGCCCTCGTTTTGCCGCAGCGGCATGGGGCTCGCTCGATTTTGAGATTGATCTGGGCTTGTTCGAAATCGACATTACTTTGGCTGGTTTCCGGGCCGAAATCGACATCACCCCGGCCAGTGCTTATATGGCGGCGCGTGTCACGGTGATGGGCATCACTGTTTCTGGCAGTTACCTCTGGAGCTGGGGCGCACCGCCCGACATCAGCCATTTGGCCAGTGACGGTACTTTGTACCTGCACATGGGTGACACTTCTGGTCGCTATGGAAGTGGTGATTTGTACGATGACTCCATCAACGAGTCTTTCAACATTGATCAAAGTGGTGGCAACATCACAGTGCGCTCATTGGGGCAGACCGAGACCTACAGCGCGGGCAGTGTCACAAAAATTGTGGGGTATGGCGGCAAAGGAAACGATGCCATTTATGTGGGAAGCTCGGTACAGGCTTTGCTCGACTTCGATGGTGGCTTGGGCAACGACAGCCTCATGATTTTGGGCGGCGCTGCTGGCAGTTCGGTGCGTGGTGGGGCAGGCAAAGACGAATTCGTCAGTGGTGCCCGAAGCGGTTTGGTGTTCTCCGGTGGTGACGGTAACGACAAATTCATCGGCGGTGATGGCGCAGACATCATTGACATGGGCGACGGTGAAAACACCATCTTTGGTGGCGGTGGTGCAGACATCATTCGTCTCAATGGAACGATTGACACGGTTGATGCTGGTGCAGGTAATGACCTGATCAGTTTGTCATTGGCCGGGGTTGCCAACATCGATGCCTCGGGCGGCGTTGACCGACTGGTTCTGGATAACTTTACATCCGCAGCACCTCTGCAGCTGAATGACCATCAGCTGGTGGTGACCTCCAGTGGTGGCAAGACCAGGACGGTGAACTTTAACGACAGTCTGGAGCGAATCGACCTCAACGACGCCGC
>CAJBLW010000026.1 GCA_903953985.1 uncultured Burkholderiales bacterium | reverse complement strand
GTCACTGCAAACACAAACTGGCCCAAAGGTTGGTGAAAAGTAATGCGTTGCCATTGCATCAAAAACCTCAGCAAACAGGTGCCCGCGATCAGGCCCGCCCACACTTCCAGCACCAAACTGACCATTTGAAACAACATCGCCATCCTCCTCTTCGTGCGATGATACCCAGATGTCTGAACATGACGCCCCATCCCCAGAAGACGTGAAGCCATTGCCCCTTTTTCCTTTGGGCACCGTGCTGTTTCCTGGCGCTTTGCTGCCGCTGCAGTTGTTTGAGCTGCGCTACCTGCAGATGATTGGCGAATGCGAGCGCCAAGGCTCCGGCTTTGGTGTGGTCACCTTGTCCCAGGGCCGCGAAGTGCACCGGCCAGGTGAAGCCGCCGAACAGTTTGAAACCATGGGCACCCGGGTGCAGATCGAACGCATTGAGCGGCCCCAGCCCGGCTTGGTGAAGGTCTGGTGCCGAGGTATGGGAAAGTTTCGCATCGAAGCCACGCAGCAGCGCAGCGATGGCTTGTGGACGGGCCAAGTGCAAGCCCTGCCTCCCGAGCCCGCCGTGCAAGTGCCAGAAGACCTGCGGCACTTGTCTGCTCAAATGCACGAAGTGTTGACCCAGCTGAGCGCACAACCCAGCGAGGTACCCCACTGGGCCGAGGCTTGGCGGCTGCAGGACTGCGGCTGGCTGTCCAACCGTTGGGGTGAGTTGCTGCCCTTGCCGCTTCAAATGAAATACCGCCTGTTTGCACTGCAAGAGCCCTTGGTGCGTCTGGAGTTGATCGGGGACATGGTGGCCCCTGCCCAAGCAACCAATCCACAGCCAGGCCAGAAGCCGTCCGCAAACTCATAAAATAGAGGGCTTTGCGCCTTCGCGCACCCCACAACCCCGGATCGGGCGGCGTCCATGCGCCACGTTCCCAACTGCACCTCGCCATGTCTGACACGACTGCTCCCTCCGCTCAAGCCACTTCCGCCGCTCCCGCACAAGATGAAAACCAGCTGATCGCTGAGCGCCGCGAAAAACTCAAGGCCATGCGCCAAGCGCAAGCCGACGGCAAAGGCGTGGCCTTCCCCAACGACTTCAAACCGGAGCACCACGCGGCCAACCTGCACCAAGCGCACGGCGAGAAAGCAGCAGAAGAACTGAACGGCGAAGGCGTAGCCAAAACCATGGCCAAGGTGGCGGGCCGCATGATGCTCAAGCGCGTCATGGGCAAGGCCAGCTTTGCCACGCTGCAAGACGCCACCGGCCGTATCCAGGTCTATGTGACCCGCGACGACGTGGGTGAAGACCTCTACGCCCTGTTCAAGCATTGGGACCTGGGCGACATCGTGGGCGTGGAAGGCCATTTGTTCAAAACCCGCACGGGCGAGCTGTCCATCCACGCCACCCGCATCCGCATGCTCACCAAGAGCCTGCGCCCCATGCCGGACAAGTTCCACGGCATTGCCGACCAAGAAGTGAAGTACCGCCAGCGCTACGTGGACCTGATGACCGACGAAGCCGCCCGCAAGCGCTTTGTGGTCCGCAGCAAGGCCGTGAGCGGCATCCGCGAGTTCATGGTGCAGCACGGCTTTTTGGAAGTCGAAACGCCCATGCTGCACCCCATTCCCGGGGGTGCCAATGCCAAGCCTTTTGTGACACACCACAACGCGCTGGACCAAGAGATGTTTTTGCGCATCGCGCCCGAGCTGTACCTCAAGCGCTTGTTGGTGGGCGGCTTTGAGCGCGTGTTCGAGATCAACCGCAACTTCCGCAACGAAGGCATCTCGGTGCGCCACAACCCCGAGTTCACCATGATGGAGTTCTACGCGGCGTACTGGAACTACCAGGACCTGATGGGTTTTACCGAAAGCCTGATCCGCGACGCGGCCATGACCGCTGCTGGCACATTGGACCTGACCTACAACGGCAAAGCCGTGGACCTGAACAAGCCATTTGCCCGCATGACGATTCGCGAAGCCATCGTCAAGCACACCGAAGCCGGTGAAGCATGTGAAACCGGCACAGGCGCACGGGTGGACAACGCCGAGTGGCTGATCAATGCCCTGAAAAAGCTGGGCATGAGTGAAGCCAAGGACAAGCTGTCTACGCGCAGCCTGGCCAGCCTGCAGGTGTTTTACTTTGAGGAAACTGTGGAAGACAAGCTCTGGGAGCCGACCTTCATCATGGAGCACCCGACCGAAATCTCACCGCTGGCCCGCGCCAACGACACCCGTCCTGAAGTGACCGAGCGTTTTGAGCTTTACATCACCGGGCGTGAATTCGGCAACGGCTTTTCAGAGCTGAACGATGCCGAAGACCAAGCCGCACGCTTCCAAGCCCAAGTGGCCGCCAAAGACGACGGCGACGACGAAGCCATGTACTACGACCACGACTTTGTGCGTGCACTCGAATACGGCATGCCGCCTGCTGGCGGCTGCGGCATCGGCATCGACCGCTTGATGATGCTCTTGACCGACAGCGCCAGCATCCGCGATGTGATCTTGTTCCCAGCGCTTAGGCATGTGCCGGAATAAGCGCACATCGCACTCATTAAAAACCCGGCCATAGCCGGGTTTTTAATGGGGCAAACCCGTTCAGGGGCGTCGCTCGGACGGCAAGCGCGGCGCGTCCTCCACCACCTCGCGCACCTCAACGTCGACCACCTGATCGTCACGGGCAAACGGCGCACCGTGTCCTCTGGGGTCCTGAAAGCCTTGGCTGGTTGAAGCACGAAAACCACCTTGCCTGAATTTTTGGCGCACGGTGCTGAACTGATGCCACACCATCACCACCTGAGGCTTGCGGCCTGTCAACAACCAAAGCACCGTCGCAAAGACGATGTAACAGAGCAAACCAAAGAGCAAGGCCACCAGAAAGGCCAGCCCGAGCAGGGCCATGAAAATTTTGGCGATCCAGTTCATTCAGGTTTCCTGTTGAGGTCAAGGCAGGCGGTCGAGCGCCTGCATGTAGTCGGCAGAGCGCACCAACTCGTCCCATGGGCGGGCAGGCGATCGGGGCAAGAGGTCCAAACGGCGCTCTTCGCTGATCTCACTGGGCGTCCAGCGGCCTTTGAGCTGGGCTTCGGCCAGCTGGTCAAGCACTTCGTCGAGTTCTGCCCCACCGTTCACCGCCGAGCGGTTGCACAGCAGCGCCAAGTCGCACCCGGCTTGCAGCGCGGTGATCACGGCTTCGGTGTAACTCATTGTGCGCCCGTCCATCTGGCGGGCTGCAGCCATTGACAAGTCGTCGGTGCACACCACGCCCTGAAAGCCCAACTGCGCGCGCAGGATGTCTTGCAACCAGTGCGGTGAAAAACCTGCCGGGCGACTGTCCACCTTGCTGTAGATCACATGCGCAGGCATCACAGCCGTGAGTACGCTGTTGAGCCAACGGTAGGGCTGCGCGTCATCGGCCAGGATGGATTTGAGGCTGCGCTTGTCGACTGGCAGCGCCACGTGCGAATCGGCCTTGACCGCGCCGTGTCCGGGGAAATGCTTGCCGCAGTTGCCCATGCCCGCTTGCAAGAGGCCCTGCATCAGGCTGCGGGCGAGCAGACTCACCACGCGCGGATCGCGGGCGAAGGCGCGGTCGCCAATGACACCGCTATCGCCGTGGTCGAGGTCAAGCACAGGCGTGAAGCTGAAGTCCACACCACAAGCGCGCAACTCGCTGGCCAGCACAAAACCCACCGAGGTGGCTGCTTCGCAGGACTTGAGCACACCCGACCCGGGCTGGCCCTTGTCGTCTTGCGCCCACAGTTCGCCCAAGGCGTGCATCGGTGGCAGATCGGTGAAACCGTCGGTGCGAAAGCGTTGCACGCGCCCGCCTTCGTGGTCAACAGCGACCAAGAGGTCAGATCGGATGCTTTTGATGTCGGCGCACAAGTCGCAAAGCTGTGCACGGCTGAGCCAGTTGCGGCCAAACAAAATCATGCCGCCCACCAGTGGGTGTGCCAGACGGCGGCGGTCCACGTCGGTCAACTGTTGGCCTTCGATGTCGATGATCAGGGGGGCGTGGATGCTCATGGGTTGTTCTTCCAATGTCGGGCCGGACCCGGTCAATTCAAGAGGTTTCCACCACGCAAAAGCTGGCGGCGTACTCGGACTCGTCGGTGACTGTGATGTGGGCGTTGAGCCCTTTGGCTTCAAACCAGTCTTTCAGCCCGCCATGCAGCACGATGACCGGTTGGCCGCTGGGCAGTTTGCCGATTTCGCAAAGCCGCCAGGTCATGGGCATGCGCATGCCCAGGCCAATGGCTTTGCTGAAAGCTTCCTTGGCTGAAAAGCGAGTGGCCAGGTAACGCACACCCCGCTCAGGCCAACGGGCGCTGCGTGCCTTCCAGGTGGCCATTTCGGCCTCGCTCAGCACCTTGGCAGCAAAGCGCTCGCCGTGCCGATCCAGGCTGGCCTGGATACGGCGTATGTCACAAATGTCGGTGCCAATTCCGTAGATCATAATTTTTGGGGTTGAACGTTGAGCACGTCACCCAAAACCAACAGGTTCATATAAGCCTCCACCGTACCGGAATAACCCAGCTCCAGCGCGTCGGCCATGAAGGCGTGACCAATTGAGACTTCTTGCAGGCCTTTGACGGCCACGACAAAAGCAGGCAGGTTGTCACGGTTCAGATCGTGCCCGGCATTCACCCCGAGGCCCACCTGCAAAGCCGCCACTGCGGTATCGGCATAGCGTTGCAACTGGGTCGCGTTTTCTGGCCTCCCCCAAGTGGCGGCATAGGGCTCGGTGTACAGCTCTACCCGTTCAGCACCCGCAGCGCGGACAGCGGCCATTTGCTCTGGAATCGGGTCCATGAACAGGCTCACTCGAACGCCCAGGGCCTTGCACTCGTCGATCAAGGGTTTCAGGCGCTCGGCGTCTTGCGGGAAGATCCAGCCATGGTCGCTGGTGAACTGGCCTTCGCTGTCGGGCACAAAGGTCACCTGGTGTGGGCGCACGGTGCGCACATGATCCATCAGGTTGTGAAAGGGATTGCCCTCGATGTTGAACTCACGCTCAGGCCAGGCTTGCATGAGTGCATGCAATTCGGGCACATCGCTGGCGCGAATGTGGCGCTCATCGGGACGAGGGTGGATGGTGATGCCGTTCGCACCCGCTTGCAGGCACAGCTCAGCCGCACGGGCAACGCTGGGTATACCCAGGTGTCGGGAGTTGCGCAGTAAGGCGACTTTGTTGACATTGACCGACAAGGCCACGCGTTGGATTGTGTTCATAAAGTTTGCAAGTCCAGCATCATTTGGCGGGTGCGCAACGCACCCACACCACAATGGTAGTTGAGCATGAGGCGCAAGGGGCGCTGCAACTGCACCAGCAGGTCGGCGCACTCGCGCAACAAAGCGGCCAAGGGACTGGGGGACGCCAGCGCGGCGTGCAGCGCCAGCCATTGTTCGCCGCGCAAGGCGTGACGCGGGTCGTCACTGACCCACTGCAACCCCGCCTCGGGTACCAGGTTGTAACTGTCCTTGAGAGACAAAGGCTTGAGGGTCAGGGTTTGCTGGTTCAGCGCGGGCAACAAGCCCATTTCCCGCAGCAGCAGCAACTCAAAGCCGCGCAAGGCCCATTGCAGCGCATCGGGGTCGCCACTGGCCAGCAGGCGCACAGCGGCGGCATAAACCTCAAACAATTGCGGATGTGGGTCGTCGCGCGCGGTCAGGCGCATCAGCAATTCGTTCAGGTAATAACCCGACATCAGGGCCTCGCCCGTGGGCATGACGTGTCCGCCCACCCATTCGGCCGATTTGAGGGTGCGAATGTCGCCGTCGCCCCCAAAAGCCAGAGACAAAGGCTGCAAAGGCAGCAATACAGGCCGAAAACTGGAAGTTGGGCGCTTGGCCCCCTTGGCCACCAAAGCCACCCGGCCATGGTGGCGGGTGAAGACCTCGAGGATCAGGCTGGTCTCGCTCCAATCGTAGCGGTGCAGCACGTAGGCTGGCTCGTCTGCGATACGCTTGGAGGCCATTGGCGGTGGAATTACTCGTAGCCGAAGCTGCGCACGCGCGCTTCGTCGTCGGCCCAGCCCGAACGCACCTTGACCCACAACTCGATGAAGACCTTGGCGTCCAGCAGCTTTTCCAGCTCGACACGGGTCTCGGTGCCGATGCGTTTAAGTTTTTCACCTTTGTCACCGATCACCATCGCCTTGTGGCCTTCGCGCTCGACCACAATGGTGGCGGCAATGCGCAGCATGCGCTTGGCGGTGCGACCGGCTTCTTCTTCGAATTTGTCGATCACCACAGTCGAGGTGTAGGGCAACTCGTCGCCCGTCAGGCGGAAGAGTTTTTCGCGCACCATCTCGCTGGCCAAAAATTTCTCGCTGCGGTCGGTTAATTCATCCTCAGCATGCCACCAAGGCTGCTCAGGAAGGTATTTTTCGCAAATATCGAGCAAACGCACAATGTCTTTGGATTGTTTGGCCGACATGGGCACAAATTCGTTGAATGCGTGGCGCTCTTGCATGCTTTGCAGCCAAGGCGCAATGTCGCCACGGCGGTGCACGTTGTCGAGTTTGTTGGCCACCAGCAAAACCGGGATGCCGGGCTTGAGCAACGCCAGCACTTTGGCGTCGGCTGTGGTGAAGCTGCCTGCCTCGACCACGAACAGGACCAAGTCCACATCACTCACAGCGCCAACCACGGTCTTGTTGAGCGACTTGTTGAGCGCGGTGCCGTGGATGGTCTGGAAACCGGGCGTATCAACAAACACATATTGCGCCGCGCCCTGGGTGCGGATGCCGGTGATGCGGTGGCGCGTGGTTTGGGCTTTGCGCGAGGTGATGCTGATTTTTTGGCCTACCAAGGCGTTGAGCAAAGTGGACTTGCCCACGTTGGGCTTGCCCACAATGGCGACCAGGCCGCAGCGCTGGCCCGCGACTGGCACCGGCACGGGCACCACCACAGCGGGCAAGGCCGCATCTTCGCCAGCGTCGCGCGGCTGAATGGTCACCCCCGCGATTTGCACCGGACGGCGCAGGGTTTGCTCTTGCGCGGTACGCTCGGTTTCGGCGGTTTTTTTGACGGTGCTCATGCGGCGCTTTCGGATTTGAGGGTCTGCAGCATGGCGGCGGCCGCTGCTTGTTCGGCGGCGCGTCGCGACGCGCCCGAGCCTTGTTGGGTTTGGCGCAATTCAGTGACCTCACAGGAGACCTCAAATTGCTGGCGGTGCGCCGCGCCGGATGTACCGACCACGGTGTACTTGGGCAGCGCGAGTTTTCGCCCTTGCAACCACTCTTGCAGTTCGGTCTTGGGGTCTTTGCCCGCAGCCTGCATGTCGGGCTTGATGTCGACCTGGGCAAACAGGCGCTCGACCAGTGCTTGAGCATCCTTGTAGCCGCCGTCCAGGTACACCGCACCAATGATGGCTTCCAGTGCATCGGCCAGGATGGACGGTCGGCTTTGGCCACCCGAACGCATCTCACCCTCGCCCAAGCGCATCACAGCAGGCAAATCCAGGGTTTTGGCCAGTTGATGCAGTGTCTCTTGCTTGACCAGGTTGGCCCGTACCCGTGACAAATCACCCTCGGGCAAGCTGGCCAGTTGGGTGTAGAGCAGGTGGGCAACCGACAGGTTGAGCACCGAGTCACCCAAGAATTCCAGGCGCTCGTTGTGGTCGGCGCTGAAACTGCGGTGCGTGACGGCCTGCTGCAGCAGCCCCGATTGGCGAAAGGCGTAACCCAGCCGGACTTGCAATTCAGACAAAACGAGGGAAGTTGCCAAGGCCATCTCAGTCAAAAGCGCCAATGCGCTTGAGGTTACCGAAGTTCATCCACACAAAAAAAGCTTTCCCGACAATGTTGGCGTCGGGCACAAAACCAAAGTAGCGCGAATCGAGCGAATTGTCGCGGTTGTCGCCCATCATGAAGTAGTGGCCAGCAGGCACCTTGCAAGTCACGCCTTCGACGGTGTAGTTGCAGTTTTCGCGACCCGCAAACTGGTCAGCTCCGGGCACAAACGCTGGACGGTCATCGTCCAGCAGCGTTTGGTGCGGTTTGACCCCGAGGGTTTCGCGGCGCTGCTTGGAGTAGCGCATGGTGGAATCGTCGAAAAAGTCGGGCAGCACTTCGGTGGGGACCGGTTTGCCGTTGATGGTCAGGCTTTTATTCAAGTAAGCGACCTCATCACCGGGCAATCCGACCACGCGTTTGATGTAGTCCACGCTGGGTTTGGGCGGGTAGCGGAATACCATCACATCACCGCGCTGCACGGGCGTGCCTTCAGTCATCTTGGTGTTGGCCACCGGCAGGCGGATGCCGTAATGAAATTTATTCACCAAGATCAGGTCGCCAATGTGCAGCGTGGGGATCATGGAGCCGGAAGGAATCTTGAACGGCTCAAACAAGAACGAGCGCAGCACAAACACCACCACGATGACTGGGAACAAACCCGCCGTCCAGTCCAGCCACCAAGGCTGCATGAGCAGCTTCTCGCGGGACTCACGGATGTCGGTGTCGACTTTGTCGATGCCCATTTTGGACAACTCGGCGCGGCGCTGGGCGGTTTCGGCTTCGAGCTGCACCACAGCTTTTTGCCGCTGCGGCAAGAACACGAAGCGCTCTGCCAGCCAATAGATGCCAGTCACCCATGTGGCCAAAAGCAAAAGCAACGCGAAGTTGCCCTCCAGGTAACCCAGATACCAAGCACCGGCATATCCGACAAACGCGGCCAACACCAAAGACGTTAAAAATTGCATCAATCTTCCACCTGCAAAATGGCCAAGAACGCCTCTTGAGGCACCTCGACCGAGCCAATTTGTTTCATGCGCTTTTTACCCGCTTTTTGCTTTTCAAGCAGTTTGCGTTTGCGCGAAATGTCGCCACCGTAGCACTTGGCGAGCACGTTTTTGCGCAAGGCTTTGATGCTTTCGCGGGCAATAATGTTGGCCCCAATGGCGGCCTGAATCGCCACATCGAACATCTGGCGGCTGTTGATCTCGCGCATCTTGGCCACCACCGCGCGACCACGGTACTGTGACTGCGAGCGGTGCACGATGATGGACAGCGCATCGACCTTTTCGCCGTTGAGCAAAATGTCAACCTTCACCACATCAGAAGCCCGAAATTCCTTGAACTCGTAGTCCATCGAGGCATAGCCCCTACTGACAGATTTGAGTTTGTCAAAGAAATCCAACACGATCTCACCCAAAGGCATTTCGTAGGTCAACATGACTTGTCGGCCGTGGTAGGCCATGTTGAGCTGAACACCACGTTTTTGGTTGGCCAGCGTCATCACGGGGCCCACATAGTCTTGCGGCATGTACAAATGCACCGTGACGATGGGTTCGCGGATTTCCTGCAACTTGCCTTGGTCGGGCATCTTGGAGGGGTTCTCGACCATGATGACTTCGCCATCGGGCTGGACCACTTGGTACACCACGCTCGGCGCGGTGGTGATCAGGTCTTGGTCAAACTCGCGCTCGAGGCGCTCCTGCACGATTTCCATGTGCAGCAAACCCAAGAATCCGCAACGGAATCCAAAGCCCAGGGCTTGCGACACTTCAGGCTCGTAATGCAAAGAGGCATCATTGAGCTTGAGCTTTTCCAGCGCGTCGCGCAGGCCGTCGTATTGGTTGGCCTCGGTCGGGTACAAGCCCGCAAACACCTGAGGTTGGATTTCTTTGAAACCGGGCAAAGCTTCAGTGGCGGGGCCTGCATTGTTGGGGAGCTTTTTTTCCAGTGTGACGGTATCACCCACTTTGGCCGCCTGCAACTCCTTGATGCCCGCGATGATGTAGCCCACTTCGCCCGCCTTGAGCGATTCGCGGGGCTGGTTGGCAGGGGTGAACACGCCCAAGCTGCCCGCTTCGTACACCGCGTTGCTGGCCATCATGCGGATGCGCTCGTTTTTGAGCAACTGGCCGTCCACCACACGCACCAACATGACCACACCCACATACGTGTCGAACCAGCTGTCGATGATCATGGCGCGCAAAGGTGCATCCGGGTTGCCCTTGGGCGGCGGAATTCGAGCCACCACAGCCTCGAGGATTTCCTCAATGCCCATGCCAGTCTTGGCCGAGCAAGGAATCGCATCGGTCGCATCGATGCCAATCACATCTTCCACTTCGGTGCGTGCGTTTTCGGGATCTGCATTTGGCAAATCCATTTTGTTGAGCACAGGCACCACCTCCACACCCAAATCGAGCGCGGTGTAGCAATTGGCCACGGTCTGCGCTTCCACGCCCTGGCTGGCATCCACCACCAGCAAAGCGCCTTCGCAGGCCGACAACGAGCGGCTCACTTCATAAGAAAAGTCGACATGACCCGGGGTGTCGATCAGATTGAGGTTGTAAATCTGTCCATCCAGGGCTTTGTATTGCAGCGCAGCGGTTTGCGCCTTGATGGTGATGCCGCGCTCTTTTTCGATGTCCATCGAATCCAACACCTGCGCTTGCATGTCGCGCGCATCCAAGCCACCACAGCGTTGAATCAATCGATCGGCCAGCGTGGATTTGCCATGGTCGATGTGGGCAATGATCGAAAAATTTCTGATGTGATTCATCAAGGAAGTTCTGCAAGTGTTTGTGGATCAACGATCCGGAAAAGAAAAAAGGGCGCGTCTGGTGGCGACGCGCCCTGAACCAACAATCAATGGCAACTGCGATAGTTGGGACTTCATTGTAGGCAAATTGGCCCAATCGCACAGCCCCGCTACCGGGTTAGGCAGGTCGTTGCTGCTATGCAACATGATATTTATCCACAACTTATCCACAATTGACGTTGCAAAGGGATGAACAACTTGTGGGCTGTCTGTGGATCATCGGTGGACACATGCGACAAATCCCGCATGGTGAATCAAGACCTGCTCTATATGCCGTGAATGACGGTTCAAGACGCTTGATTTTATCCAAATTCGGCATGAGGCCCCAAAAATGTTAGCAAATGCAAACTTCATAAATATTTTCGAACGCCGCCGCGCACCCCTAAAAAATGACGCTTGGACCCAACAACCCTAAAACTTCAGGGGTTTCAGGGTTGCAAGGCTTGCAATCCATCAAGGAGCAGGTCGAATCAGCACGTACTGCGCACCGTCACCCCGGCGGATCAGAACACTGACCGGTCGGGCCTTGTCAATGCGTGACATCAGCGATTCAAACGCCTGCACCGAGCTGACCTCGGTGTTGGCCACCGCCAGGATCAGATCACCCTCGCGAATGCCTGCCCGCGCTGCAGCTTCCACTGCGGCGTCGACCCGCACACCTGAACGAACACGTGCTTCTTTCTTTTGGGTCTCGCTTAAGTCACTCAAGCTCAGGCCCAGGTGGGCGATCTTGGCGGGCGGGGCTTTTTTCTCGGGTGCGGCCGTGGCCACTTTTTCTGGCTCGATTTCGGCCACCGTGACCTTCAGGTCCTGGGTTGTCCCTCGGCGGAAAACCGTCAGCATCACTTGGCTTCCGGGTTTGGTGTTCCCCACCGCGCGCGGCAAATCAGCGGGTTTTTCAATGGCCTTGCCATCAAAACGGGTGATGATGTCCCCCGCCTCGATGCCGGCCTTTTCGGCAGGAGAGCCTTCTTCCACGCCCCGCACCAGCACGCCTTGCGCTTTGCCCAAACCAATGGACTCAGCCACCTCTTTGGTCACTGGCGCAATTTGAACCCCAATGCGGCCACGGCTGACCCGGCCCGAGGACCGCAGCTGCTCACTGACCCGCATGGCCTCGTCCATGGGAATGGCAAACGAGATGCCCATGAAACCACCCGAGCGGGAATAAATTTGGCTGTTGATGCCCACCACTTCACCGCGCATGTTGATCAACGGGCCGCCCGAGTTACCGGGGTTGATGGCCACATCGGTCTGAATGAAGGGCAAATAATCACCGGTATCGCGCTGCTTGGCGCTGACAATACCCGCCGTGACGGTGTTCTCCAAGCCAAAAGGTGACCCAATGGCCATGACCCACTCGCCCACACGCAGACGGCTGACGTCGCCCACTTTCACTGCGGGCAATCCTGTAGCCTGGATTTTGACGACCGCGACATCGGTGCGCTTGTCGGCACCCACAATGCGCGCCTTGAATTCGCGTTTGTCGGTCAAGGTCACCATGACCTCATCAGCCCCTTCGACCACGTGCGCGTTGGTCATGATGTAACCGTCAGCGCTCAGGATGAAACCTGAACCCACGCCCCGGGGTTGGGCTTCTTGTTCGGGCCGATTTTGCCGTGGACCCTGGCGGGGTGCGTTCGGCATGGGAACGCCAAAAAAGCGGCGAAACAGATCCTGCATTTCTTCGTCCTGCCCGCCAGCACCAGCCGAGCTGGGGCGCACTTTTTCAAGGGTTCGGATGTTCACCACCGAGGGCCCAACCTGCTCCACCAAATCGGTGAAGTCGGGCAAGCCACGCACAACCGAAGCCGGGGCTTGCGCCAGGGCTGCAGTTGTGGACACCATGGCCCATCCTGTCAGCAGTGCAGTGACCATACAGGCCGATGCGGCCGTCCTCGTCCATTTGTTATTCAGCACAAAAGCCTCCTTGAGTCGGTCTAAACCAGATTTCAGCGAATGACAGGTGCGGGTGAAAGCGGCCATTTCAAGCCGCATCAAACAAGCTCTTGCGGTCTCCCGTCTGTCAGCACAACCGTCTTCGGGCGCGAATATACAGCGCATCTAAATCCGTGCCACTTTGAGGGCATCGCGCCCGCCTGCAGCCAAGCGCTGAGCAGTCGACCCTGTGCATGGCCCTGCTCGTTAAGCGGCTGCAGCCACAACAACAGGCCTTGGCCAGTGTCCAAGCCCACCGAGACGGCCACGGGCTGGGCCTGCTCGGCCGAGTCGGCATGGGCTTGCCAAAACCAGGCTTCCCCACTCCAGCCCAAACGCCCGCCCGAGAACGTTTGCCTCGGAGCCCACAGCGCAGCGGAACCAGCACAAGCGCCCCAAAGGCCCCAAGCAGCCCAGAGCTTAGAACCTGTGGCCAGGGTCTGCATTTGCCAGCTGAGCAGGCCTACGGCCGAAAGCACGCAAACGGCAACGAACAAAAGGCGACCCACAGCAAAACGCCCCACCGGGTAGACCACAGGCGGGGCGTTGTACATGGCTTGAACCTTGCCTGATGGGCCGTCAGAGGCGTTTGAACACCAAAGAGCCGTTGGTGCCGCCAAAACCAAAGTTGTTTTTCAAGGCCACATCAATCTTGAGGTCGCGTGCCGTGTTGGCACAGTAGTCCAGATCGCACTCAGGGTCGGGGTTGGCCAGGTTGATGGTCGGTGGGACTTTCTGGTGGTGCAGCGCCAACACCGTGAACACGCTCTCAATGCCGCCCGCGCCACCCAAGAGGTGACCGGTCATGGACTTGGTGGAGCTGACCACGGTTTTGTAAGCGTGATCGCCCAAAGCCGCCTTGATGGCATTGGTTTCGTTGATGTCCCCCAGCGGTGTGGAGGTGCCGTGTGCGTTCAGGTAATCGATCTGGTCGGCATTGATACCGGCATTTCGCATGGCGTTGATCATGGCGCGGCGGGGGCCATCCATGCTCGGCGCGGTCATGTGACCGGCGTCGGCACTCATGCCATAACCCGACAGCTCGGCGTAAATTCTTGCGCCACGGGCCTTGGCGTGTTCGTACTCTTCGAGCACCATCACACCAGCGCCTTCCCCCAACACAAAACCATCTCGGTCTTTGTCCCAAGGACGGGAGGCTGCTGTGGGATCGTCGTTAC